>JBFRWQ010000594.1:0-10053 GCA_051439665.1 Microcystaceae cyanobacterium
CGGATTTTACTCCGTCTATTCCTGCAGTTCGTTTTCCTTGGTTATCCTGTGTCACCCTTCGGGTGGCTATCATTTTAGCCTTTTGTGACCTAATTAGGGTTTTTTGGAGTCTTCTTACCGTTTTGACATCGCCCCGTTGAGATGCTCGATAGATGCGATTTTGCAGCTTAAAGATTTGTCGTTCTAACTTTCGCCAGTTGACATCTCTCCATTCCTTCGTAGTCTTTAAACTCGCATTAGACATTTTAACTGTTAATTTCACCTCTAACTTTTACTCAATCGTGAGTCCGTCTGCATATCCTTATCGTTACAATAAGGCATTGGCTTCTGACTCAATCTCTCAATCTGATTACCTACCCATTATTTTTTGATAGATTTTGCACCTTGGTTGGCTACTCAGTTATTTCGACCTGTTACTGAGAGTAATTCAGATTGTTAAATCGTTCCTAAGAGTCCTTTCACGTTGCCTTTAGATTTCCTCTATATGCCGAGTTACTTTTCGGGTACATCCCATAAAAGGAGTCAGTTTTATGGACATTTTGTGAATTACAATAGAACAATTCACCTTTTCACTGTTACCTTTTGGTATTGCCTAATCAATCCGTTTTGGCAATTTAATTTTGACGACACTTCTGCCAAGGGTTCGTTGTCTAATCATGGGCAACTCTGCTAAAAGGGATTCAAGAGCGGATTCTCCTGTTACCTCCATTACACCCCGCTTTACCGATTGATGACCAGTCTCTACAGTAGGGGTATTGCATAATCGTTGTACCTACGATATGGGAATTTAGCCCATAAGACTCTTAAGTTGTCAAGGTTCACATAACCTTGCCTCATCCACGTTGTAGATTTACAACTTTTGATGAGAATCGATTCACACGACTCCGTTAATTATAATATAGGCTTGTTAATTAACCTCAAAAAATAATGAACCCAGAAACATTTGAAGCTTATGCTGTCCTTAATCCCCAGGAAAAAGTACAAAAATGGCATTATCCCCGTAGCTGCTAACCAAGCCCGTTATTGTATTGTCTTATTATAATTTTGCATGGGAGCGTAGCGACTGACCAGCGATCGTGCTAGTATTTGTAATGAAAAATGATGACTCAAAACAATCCACACTAATATGGCTTTGCTGACCACTGGACAAGGATTTATTCGTAGTTTAGAGAAAAATGGCACGGTTGCTGTCTATGCTCCCTTAGAAGGCGGTTTTGAGGGTAGATATCAACGCCGCCTACGCTCAAAAGGTTATAACACCCTTTCATTGACAGCACGGGGGTTAGGAGATTTAAGCGCTTATTTAATGGACTTTCACGGGGTTCGTCCTCCCCATCTGGGTAAGAAAAATATTGGACAGGATGCAGCAGTCGGTCCTGTTTATTTTGTTCCCCCCATTGCGGTTTCTCAGTTGGAGAATTTACCCCCTCAGTCCAAAGGATTAGTACTATGGATTATTGAAGGGTTTATCCTATCTCGCACAGAAATGCAGTATTTAATCAATTTACCTCAGCAAGAGCCTCGTATTAAAGTGGTTTTAGAGTTGGGGGGAGAACGGTATTTTCGTTGGCAACCGTTGGCGGAAGTTTTAACGGCTGCTTAGGCAATTATTCACTTTTGGTTAAAATTTAAAGGACTGTTATGGCAAAAGCAAGTTGGAAAGGTGCAACCTTAGCACAAAGCGATCGCTGTGAAATTGTAGAGGGAAATTACTATTTTCCCCCTGATTCAATCAACACAGGATATTTTAAAGAAAGTAATACCCACACAAGTTGTTTCTGGAAAGGACAAGCGAGTTATTACACCCTTAACGTTGAGGGGGAAGAAAATAAGGATGCAGCATGGTATTATCCTGAGCCGAAAGAAAAGGCTAATAATATTAAGGGATATGTGGCTTTTTGGAAAGGCGTGACGGTTGAATCTTGATGAAGATGCAATAAAGATTTAGCTGAAGGCTAGATCCTTAAATATTTCTAAGATCTTCAGAATTATTTTTCAATAGATATTTTCTGATTTTAATCTAATTCATCATCATCAGGTAAAGTTTCCATTTCTTCAGCAATTTAGTCTTGAAACTCTTCTCCACAATGTACTTGTAAATGAATAGATGATGCTAATAGTTCAGCTAAGATTTGCGCTTTTTGCTTTGGCGTAATCTCAGATAATTGAAGCTGATTAATCAACAAAAGAACATTGCTGCATTCTTCAGCAAACTCTGATAATAAACTATTCAGCATCTTATTTTTGATAGGTAAGCGACGCTCTTGTAATTGCATAATTAATTATCTCCCTAATCGTTTGTAAGCTTGTTGGATTCCTTTTTCAAAAGCAGAAATTTCTGCTTCCCAATGGTGGATTCTTCCTAGATTAGGAGATTCTTTTTCATATTCTTGTCTAATTTTTTCTCGATGTTCATCAATACGTTTCATCAGAGAGCGTATGGTTTTCTTATGGTTCTTTTTTCCCATTATAGTAGAATATTATTTTTGTAAAAATGAATTAATCATAATCATTTCTATGGTTATGTAAGAGGATAGATAGAGATTAATCTATGATAGTTATAGTGAATTAAAATAAGAATGAGAAATAGGTAGGGTGGGCTTTGCCCACCTTAATGCTTATGATGTGGGAAAACTAGCTCATGCTCAAAGTGTCTCAAACTTATTTGAAACGACTATATCTTCAAATCGGATAATCCACGCACTTCTTACTTTAGATTTTCCCTGATCTGATTGTATAAGCCGATCTTGCAATTCCCTAAGCACACGCCTTGGAATGAATTTCAAGGCTAATAAGTAGCGTTCAATAAATTGAACTATAATTCCTTATCTATTTTGGCTATGGTAGTTATCATTTCATGTTGATCAAAAATGTTATGGGGTACATGAAAAATAATATACCCCAATGATAACGTTTAGATCAGCACTTGAATCTAACTTCGTAATGTCACCTTAAACTTCTTCTCCAGCGCCTTACGAATCTTACCATGTACCGGTTCAACCTCAGCATCTGTTAAAGTGCGATCGCTACTACGATAGGCTAAACTAAAGGCTAGACTTCTTTGTCCTTCGGGTACATTTTCCCCTTTATATTCATCGAATAATTCCACTTTCTCTAATAATTTACCCCCTGCGTCTATCATTGCTTTACTTAAATTAGCCACAGATACCTCAACATCAGAGAAAAAGGCTAAATCTCTTTCTACCGCAGGATAAGTAGAATAAGACTGAAAATGAGGCGTAATTAAGTTATCTTTACTTAAAGCCTTTAATAACACATCAAAATCCACAATAAAAGCATACACCTCATCTTTTAAATCTCGTTCTTGTCGTAGTTGGGGATGAAGTTGACCAAATATGCCTAAGCGCTGCTTTTTAAGCCATAATGACGCAGTACGTCCAGGATGTAGCCGTTCATCCCCTTTATCTGATTTATAGGTAACATCAAGCCCTAAACGATTAAATACTGTGTCTAACACCCCTTTTGCGTCATACCATCCAATCGGTTGAGGTTTTCCACTATTTAACCAACGGCCAGACGAGAATAATTCCCCACCAAAAATAGCAGCAATCACTTCTTTTTCTGCCACACCATCCTCTTTTTGATGGAAAATGCGCCCTAATTCAAAACCATTTAAGGTATTTCCTTGGGAGTGGTTTTCAGCAAAACCATCAATTAAACCATCCAGTAAATCAGTCCGAAGGGCAGAATATTCAGCAAAGAGGGGATTAGCAATTATTACCTCTGCTTTTTCTGGTTTAACCAGAGAATAATGGACAACTTCAGTTAACCCAACCCCTCTTAAAATTTCTCGTACTTTCCGTTCAATTTGCGCCTTTTGGGGCAGTATTCCTGCTTCGGTTTTAGCAGGTAAGGTATCACAAAAACGATCATACCCATATAAGCGAGCCACTTCTTCAATTAAATCGATTTCTCGTTCTAAATCACGGTAACGATAAGCAGGAATAGTTACAGACCAAATTTGAGGATCTTTACTCACTGTTTCTAACTGACAGCTTAAATCGCCTAAAATTCGTTCTACATCTTCGGTGGTAATATCTCCTTTTTCCACTTTCCCTAAAATGGCATTGACTCTTTCTAATCGCAATTCAATGGATTGACTAGATAAATCAGGTCTTGTATCAGTAATAACCTGTTCCTTAGCTTTACCCCCTGCTAATTCTTCAATAAGCTCAATTGCTCGATTAACTGCTGTTTCTAAGCCTGAGAAATTGACCCCTCTTTCATATCGTGCTGACGACTCACTGCGTAACCCTTGACAGCGAGAAGAACGACGCACCACAATTGGGTCAAAGATAGCAGCTTCTAAGACAAGATTTTCTGTTCCGTCATAAACCTCTGTTTCTTCTCCTCCCATCACACCAGCAATAGCAACAGGAACATCATTCCCTGTAATGACTAAATTATCTGATTTTAGGCTTCTTTCCTGCCCGTCAAGGGTTTTCATCTTTTCCCCTTCCTCAGCAAAACGAACCCCCAAGGCTAAATCTTTACCATTTCCCAGCGATTTCAAGCGCTCTCTATCAAAAGCATGGAGCGGTTGCCCCCATTCTAATAAGATCAAGTTGGTAATATCAACCACATTATTAATCGGTCGAATTCCCGCCGCATCCAAACGATTTTGCAACCACTCAGGAGAAGGTGCAATTTTTACCCCTTCAATGACTGTACCGATATAAATAGGACAGGCTTCGTTATCTGTAACCTTGAGCGCTAATTCTTCTTTTTTCCCTTGCAAACTTGTTTTTTCAGGCTCAGGTAGAGTTAACTTCCCACCCGTTAAAGCAGCCACTTCTCTGGCTACCCCTACCATACTCATAGCATCAGCACGGTTAGCCGTCGGAGAAATATCGAGGATAACATCATCTAAGCCTAATAAAGGACGAGCATCTTGACCTAATGTTAATGATTCTTCTTCAAAAATATGAATTCCTTCTGATTCTTTCGCTAAACCAACTTCTGCGAGGGAACAAATCATTCCTTGAGAGGGAACACCCCGTAACTTAGCAGGTTTAATTTTAAGGTCAATTGTGGCTAAATAAGTGCCAACCGTTGCAACTGGAACAAAAATATCCTCACGGGCGTTAGGCGCACCACAAACGATATTTAAGGGCGTATCTTGCCCAATATCTACCTGACAGACGCTTAATTTATCTGCGTTGGGATGGGGTTCTCGTTGTACAATTTTACCTAAGACCACACCATCCGCCCATGTGCGACGATCTTCTATCTCATCGACTTCTAACCCTGCAATCGTGAGGGTTTCCGCTAATTCTTCTGGGGTTGAGCTAAAATCGACTAATTCCCGTAGCCAGTTGACCGAAATTCGCATTGCGCTTGATAGATGGATTAAACAAAAGACTTTTCCTATCTTATAGTAGAACGGGAATCATCTGGGTTCTATTTTCTCTAATCTATCCATAATTCAATTTATTGAACGTTACTTATTAGCTTTGAAATTAATTTCAAGGTTGGTATTGAGGGAAATGTTATATCTGACTATACTAATCTTCTATTCAATATGTAGAACTGAATTATAGATTTCTCCTTCTTTTTGTTCCATCTTACGCCAACTGCTATTATCATTCAGTGTAATCCATCGGCGCTCGTCTTCTCGATAAAACCAATCTTTGTCTTCTTGATAGAAAATTTGTTCATTATTGGTTTCGATAATTTTTAAAATTTCGTTACTATGAGCATTAGATTGATCAAAATCTGTCACCGCTTTTTGACCCATTTCACAGTACATTTTATTCAATTCTAACAATACCATATTCACCTCTCTATCCATTTCTTTCACATTTAAACCAATTTTATTAGCTTCATTTAATAAGATAGGATAATCATGAGATGGATATTTAGAGTTGAGTATTTTAGCAATTTCTTCTGCTTTTTGCTCTTCTGTGATATGGTAAGATAACAGTTCTTTGCACAACATAATTGATAAAGACTCGGCTCTATCAACTGCTCCAATAACTAAAGGATGAACATGAGGGAAAAGTGCGTGATAAGGATTAGAATCATTCTCTTTCTTTTCCTTTTGCCAACGTTTAACCATATAAGGATTAGAATCATTTTCTTTCTTTTCCTTTTGCCAACGTTTAACCACTCTCATTAATTCATCTAAACTGACACTCACTCGATTATTATCTCGATCAATGGGGGATAAATCGTGAATCAAGGAAGTATCAACAGCCGTTAAATAAGCCATTGGACCCATTCTTATTTCATTTGCCCCTAATGCTACCATCGTAGCAGCAGATGCACACTCCAAGGGAATGAGTACTACTAATTCTTGACAGTATTGGCGAATTAAATTGACCATTCGTAATGAAGCTTGTCCATTTCCTCCATTGGATTTGATGAATAAATACACTTTTTCCTGCTTGCCAATTTTTTCTAAAAGCTCATAGAAGGCAATCACATCACTATGATGAATTAATCCTCTTGCATTACTCTGATAAGAAATAAAAACCCCTTCTACTAAGTTACTAATTTTCTGAATCAATGTTTGTGTCTCTTTGAATAAGACGGGGGGCTGTTTAATCTCAATTACTTTTTCTGTTTCTTCTGATGGCATTTCTGAGCTTAATAGTATATTTTTTTATAGTTTACCATAATATTTTAAGTTCGTAGTGAGGGCTTTAGCCCTACTGATCTGTTAAATTGAAAGTGAAGGATGGAGAGAGGGTAAGAGAGGGAAGATTTAACCATCAAAATTAGTTTGACACAGCCTTAATTTAAGTCTTAATCTGACTAAGGGCTAAAGCCCAACAACACTTTTTTGGGGCTAAAGCCCAACAACGATACCTAAAAATTACGAAGAGCGCTCCCTGTTCCTTGGAACATAATCCAAGATAAAAAGAAATTAGCCACGAATATGGCTAACAAAGAAGTCACAACGGCTGCTGTCGTGGATTGACCTACACCTTTTGCACCGCCAGAAGTAGTTAAGCCCCAACTACAGCCAATAATAGCAATTAAAGCCCCAAAAATACCAGATTTAATCAGAGAACTGAACAGATCCCATACCACTAAAAAATCATTGACCGATCGCCAAAAAACAATACTGGGAATAGCATAGAGGCCATTGGCGATCAATAAACCCCCACAAAGTCCTGTAATTAACCCCAGTAAAGTGAGAATGGGTAACATGACAAGACAAGCTAAGACTCTGGGTACAACTAAATAGTCAATGGGGTCAGTTTTTAGCATATAAAGCGCATCAATTTGCTCTGTGACTTGCATTGTCCCAAGTTCCGCAGCAAAGGCTGATCCCACTCTTCCTGAAATGACAACCGCCGTTAAAACAGGGGCTAATTCCCGTGTTAAGGTAATGGCCAGTACCCCACCCACTGTTGTGACTGCACCAAAATTAATAAATTCTCTAGCCACTTGAATCGTAAATACCATCCCCACAAAAGCTGCTGTCACCAAAGCGATACCTACGGAGTCAGGACCAACCACTCCCATTTGCTCAAAGGTATTACGTCGATGAATTTTTCCAGTCAGGAGATGTAAAAAAACCTGTCCTCCTAGCAAACCAGCAGCAAATAGTCGTCTAAACCACTTCATATCGGAAACTCGTGATGATTAAGTAGCATTTTAACTTAATCTGGGTGGTAAATCGTTTGCTCATCAACCCGCATTTCAATGGGATCTCCTTCTCCAAAAGGAGGATGAACTCGAATTCTAGCGCTACTAGCTAATGGTTCTAATAACTGGGCTAAATTGCCCATATAATCTAAAACACGCCAGTTAACTTGTGAATTAGGGCAATGAATCACTAATGTGAGTCCTTTGCCACGAGTGGTTAGATACCAGTTACACAAAGATAGTAGATTTTGAGTGTCGGGATCACAGAGTTGATAGAAATAATGTTCGGTGACTTGATCCAACTGATGGCGTAACCAACCATCGATACGTTCAGGAAAAACAGAGGGTAAATCGTCGGCAGGAAGAGGATTCATAAGTATTTCAGGGAATTAAGAGGAAGTTAAGGGAACAGCAGTTTTGAGGATGGTCAAAATTAGCATAAACTATTGCCTAAAGATGTTATACAATCCTAAATTTTTGAGTGGAAAATCGTAATGTGAGTTAACGTTAGTTCTAATTAATTAAGCTGAGTTCTTAAAGATCAAAGTGGGATGATAGCGTTGATCTAGAAACTTCAAGGAAATTAAAAGAGTCAGGGGATGAGTATTTAAAGTACAGGGGGTGAGTATTTAGCAGATGTGGCTCTAGTTTTAAGCGCTCTGAAGATTTGGGCAAAAACTGTAGTACAAGCTTCTAGCTTGTGGCAGGCAAGATGCCTATATCACTGTTCACGAATAATTTAGATCTTATCGTTTACAATATCAAGCCATAACTCTCTTGATGCCCATCTATGAAAGTTACCCCAAAGCGGTACAATATTTCTACCTTAAATAGATTAATCAGAGGAGATTTGTGTTAAAAACAGCGCTTTTAGCTAAAGAAATAAACCAAAGAGTATCTGGAAAAAGTTCGACAATTTGGCTACTTTTCTGGACAATTCTAGGTGCGATTCTACGCTTTACCAACCTAACGGCTAAACCCCCGTGGACAGATGAATTTGCCACAATGGTTTTTAGTTTAGGGAATCGTTTTGAAGACATTCCCCTTAATCAAGTGATCTCTGCTGAGACATTTTTAACCCCCTTAATCATTAATTCCCACACCACTGTTACTGATGTTATTAATTTAATTTTAGATAAAGATAATCATCCCCCACTTTATTTTGTGCTTTCCCATTTATGGATTAAACTTTTTTCATCTCCAGGTGACTATGCTAGTTTGTGGGGAATGAGAGCGCTACCTTGTCTATTTGGTATCTTATCAATTCCTTTAGTTTATTGGCTAGGTAAAAAAACATTAAATTCTTCCCTCATTGGGCATTTCTCAGCCGCAATGATGGCAGTCTCTCCCTACGGAATTTTTATCGCTCAAGAGGCCAGACATTATACCTTAGCCATTCTTTTTGTTACTGCTTCAATTGGGTGTTTTATTCAAGCATTTTCAAAATTATCTCAAGGAAAGTATTTATCATATCAACTTATTTTTACTTGGATTATTGTTAATAGTTTAGGATTATCAGTTCATTATTTTATAGGCTTGGTCATTATTGCAGAAGCGCTAAGTTTAATTATTTTATTGATTTTACAAATTCGTCTTAAATCTTTCTCTATTAAATATTGGTTATCTTTAACTTGGGTAGCATTGGGAACAGCAACATCTGGTTTAATCTGGATTTATTTATCCCTATCAAAAGGATATGGAAATGAAATGATCGCTTGGATACAGCGCCATGATTATCCAATTCTAGGACTGATTAATCCACCATTTCAGTTATTGTCGGCATGGATTACTATGTTTACTTTACTACCTGTCGAAGCGGATAATTTAGCTATTGTTATTGTATCAGGGTTGCTGATGGTAATTTTCTTTCTCTGGTTAATTCCTATTTTTTATAAAGCCATTAAATTAAGTTTAAATAATCCTCAAACTCAACTAGAAACAAAAGCATTATTATTCTTAATCAGTAGCCTTTTAATCATAACGTTTACCATTACTTATGGATTTGGCATTGATATTACTAGGGGAGCAAGATATAGCTTTATTTACTTTCCCCCTATTATCCTAATGATTGGAATTGCTCTCACAACTATCTGGCAACATCCCGATTTTAATTCTGCTCAATTAATTCCGCAAAAGCTCTGGATTGCTTTATCTAAAATCACCCCTAGTCAATCCAAGTTAACGGTGATTATGATTGGCTTAATGGGCTTTTTAGGAGCGCTCACTGTTCTAGTTAATTTAGGGTATCAGAAATACTATTTACCTAATCGCTTAGTCAATATTATAGACCAAACATCAACTGTATCTACATTAGTTGTTGCTCCCTATATTAGTTTATCTCAAACAGGCGAAATTATGGGTATTGCCTGGGAATCAGTGGAGCAAAAGTTAGAAAACTCTCCTAATTTCATTATTTTAAAAGAAGATAATAAAGAT
>JBFRWQ010000595.1:0-9259 GCA_051439665.1 Microcystaceae cyanobacterium
TGGGCTGAATCATCCCCTACAGGTAATATTTCCGTCTCTTTAAACCCAACCTGAGTTAAGGTGACATATTTCATCTCTCCCAATTTAACAGGACGATTGAGAAAATTGGCTAATTCTGCTTCCACCCTAGTAGGTAATCGTTGCTGAAGATAAAACCAACCATAACCTAAACTTCCCCCGATTCCTAAGCAAAGTCCACTGGTTACTCCCCAGAAAATTTTGCGTCGCCAAAAGGGAGTATTTTTTATCTTCAAGGGGCATACAACTGGATCATCTAGGGATTTTCCAGATCGGGAAGGTTCAGTCACCATTGCTCTTTTCTCACTCACACCTTGATAAATTATAAATTATAAATTATGAATTATGAGTTATGAATTATGAATTATGAATTATGAATTATGAGTTATGAATTAATATCAGGTTCTATATTGCAATACTAAGCGCTTAACAAAAAATCCCGAAGCGCTTGATAAGTTTCTTGAGAGCGTTCTTCTGGTAGAAAATGACCACAATCTATTGCTTTTCCCTGTACATTGTTCCCTCTTTGCCCCCATAAGGCTAAAACAGAATATTTTTTCTCGACTACTCCTTGACTTCCCCACAATACCATGACGGGACAGGACATTTTTTGTTTCCGATCTGCTTGATCATGGCTTAAATCAATAGTAGCTGAGGCACGATAATCCTCGCAAGTTCCATGAATAGTTTCTTTTAAGCGAAAATATTTTAAATATTCCTGTATGGTTTCTTCCGTGAATGTATTCGGTTGACGACTCCAACTTTGCAAGCAATTGCGTAAAAAATAATCAGCCTGTTGTTGAATTAAAGTTTCAGGAAAAGGATAGGGTTGAATCAGGAAAAACCAGTGATAATAAGCGCTGGCAAATTCTTGATCAGTAGTACTGTACATATCAAACGTTGGTGCTATATCAAGTAACCCTAACTTTTTCACCTTATCCCCGTGATCTAAGGTTAAGCGATGGGCAACCCTAGCGCCCCGATCATGTCCCACAAGGTAAAATTGATCATAGCCTAACTGTGCCATAATCTCCACTTGATCCTGTGCCATCACCCGCTTACTATAGTTAGCATGGTCGGCTGTTCCTTGGGGTTTAAAACTCTCCCCATATCCCCTTAAATCTGTGGCAATTACCGTAAAATCCTGCGCCAATAAAGGGGCAATTTTATGCCACATAAAGTGAGTTTGAGGATAGCCATGAAGTAAAAGTAAGGGAAACCCTGTCCCCCCTTTTACCAAATTAAATTCTCCTTGAGAAGTCTTAATTTTATGGTTAATAAATCCGTTAATCATGATGGTTTATGATCTTAAGGCCATTGACTAAAATCTTGAGTAAATTGCTCTAGAGAAAGTAACTTAATAGGAGAATCTTGAGTTAAACTCGCTCTTACCTCTGGTGTATTGTAACCCCACGCTGCCAAATAAAGATGAATTCCCGTTAAAGCTGTTTCCTGATTGACCTTATTTAAAGTTTTTAATAAATCTTCAACAAACCAAACATTATCACAGCGCTCGTTATGTTCCTCTAAAATCAATTGCAAGGTTTTACTTTTAGGCTGTTTAACTTCCTTCCCATAAATAGAGTCTTGAGGAATTTCCACCCCTTGATTATGTAATAATTGTTTAACAAAGCGACCTTCTTTAGTTGTGATAATATATAATTTAGTAGAAGAGTTGAGAATATTTTTGAGTTGAGGGATCACTCCCTGATAGAATTGATGAAGCGCTAACCATTCATCTAAATTTGTTTTAATCCAGTGATCTCTCACTCCATCTAACCCCTGAATTAAATCCTCTTTATCTAACTGATCTTCCTGCATTAAATCAGCGCAAATCTGATGCCAATTTTGTAAAATATCCTGTTCTGTTTTTCCCTTAATCATTGCCCGAATTAATAAAGGCATTTCCCACCCTGTTTCAATCACAGGACGAACTTTATAAAATCGTTCTGCATACTGATCTAAAGAAGTAGAAGCTTCAGACGGCCAGATCTGTTGATAAGTTCGTCGGCTAGTCTGGAAATATTCCCGTAGTCCATTACAGACCACCCCATCAAAATCTAGCGCTAAAATAGTAGGGGACTGATTCACTGACTCATTCCTCAAGTTTTCGGTGCAGTTTATTATAGCAATTCCCCTAATGGTGAAAGTTCGATCTTGAGCTAAAAAGTGATCGCTTATCTCAGAGAAATTACATTAGCGATCGCTTTTCTTGCTGTACATAAAGAAGTTTTGAAACTTCTATGTTTTTTTTGTGGAGATATTTTTTACAGGAATTCTTAAATCTTAAACCCCAAAAACCGTTGCATAATTCAAACAGACGCAGCTAATCTAGAGGGATTTAACAGATATGTCTGAAGAAACGACTCGCTGGAACGAAATGGCAACTGCCATGATGGGAAACTGGATGGACACCAGTAGTCAAATTTGGAAAAGTTGGTTTGAGTTAGCAGATAATATGGCAGAAATGCCAAAACTAACCGATAAAACCACGCCTTTTGCTGAATTAAACCAAAGATTTACTGATAATCAACAGTTATTCCTAAAATTCTTGCAATTATCTTTCAAAGCATGGCAAGATATCTTTCCGAAAGTGGAATCTGGGGAAAATTGGCAGGAAACCCTGAAAAATTATACGACACAAATGCAGGAACAATTAAAACATTTTTCCCAGAGTACTTTAAAAAATAATGAAGATCGGCAGAAATTATGGGAAATTTACCTTAAAGAAGTTCAGACACTCAATAAAGTCTGGATGGCTTCAATGGGGGCATTTTTTCAACCAATGAGTGATGCGATTACCAGTATGGGAGAACCCTGGGTGGCGATGAATAATGCCTACTGGAAGTCATTCTATGACGAAAACATGAGTAAATACTTGCAAATGCCTTTGGTCGGTCCGAATCGTCAGTTTAGTGGCAAATTACTCAAAGGATTTGATGCTTGGTCAAATTTATATCGGGCAAGTCAAAATTATCAATTGATTCTAGCAGATATTCAAGTAAAATCCTTTGAAGCTTTGATGGAAAAATTAGTAAAAATGGCTGCTAATGGAGAAACAGTCAATGATTTACCGACCTTTCAGCGAATTTGGACAGCTGTAGCCGATGAGGAATTTGAAAAGGCCTTTTGTCAAGAGAAAAATCTGAAGATTCGGGGTGAATTTCTCAATAATCTGAATTTATATCGTCTTCAACAACAAGACTTGCAGGAAATATGGATGAAGTCAATGAATATGCCCTCTCGTCAAGAAGTGGATGAACTGCATAAAACAATTTATGAACTGCGGAAAGAGGTTAAATCTCTGAAAAAAACCCTAGATATGTAAACCTTTGTTGTTATTAATTGAGAGGAAAAATCCATGCTACCTTTTTTAACTCAAATGCGTCTTGAAGATCCAACCGCCGATTATGTCCAATTAACCCATAAAATTCTCAAAGGAATGGAAAATCTGACCCAATTACGGGAAGAAGATATTGATATTGGCACAACGCCAAAAGAGATCGTCTATCAAGAAGACAAGGTAACTCTCTATCGCTATCAGTCTCCTGTGGCAAAATCGTTAGATATTCCCTTATTAATGGTTTATGCTTTGGTTAATCGTCCTTTTATGGTAGATTTACAAGAAGGGCGCTCCTTAGTGGCTAATTTATTGAAGTTAGGTATTGATGTCTATCTGATTGATTGGGGCTATCCCAGTCGTGGCGATCGCTGGTTAACCTTAGACGATTATATCAACGGATATGTGGATAATTGTGTTGATTTTATCCTCAAACAGCATAATTTACCGAAACTAAATATACTGGGAATTTGCCAAGGGGGAACATTTAGTACCTGTTATGCAGCGCTTCATCCCGACAAAGTACAGAATTTAGTGACAATGGTTGCACCGATTGATTTTAATCAGCCTAACTGCTTATTGAATATGCGAGGGGGCTGTACCTTGGGATCCGAGGCGGTTGATATTGATCTGATGGTAGATGCGATGGGAAATGTTCCTGGGGACTTTCTCAATTTAGAGTTTTTGATGCTGAAACCCCAAGCGCTTGGGGTACAGAAATATGTAGATTTTCCCTTTGATGATGAAAGCAAGTTAATGTTTAATCTGCGCATGGAAAAATGGATCTTTGATAGTCCAGATCAAGCAGGGGAAACTTATCGTCAATTCCTCAAAGATTTCTATCAGGAGAATAAACTGATTAAAGGGGAAGTGATGATTGGGGATCAGGCAGTTGACTTAAAAAATGTTACAATGCCAGTTTTGAATATTTTTGCCGAAAATGATCACCTTGTTCCCCCTGTGTCTTCCCAAGCGCTGAAACAGTATATTAGTAGCCAAGATTATACGGAAAAGGGCTTTAAAACCGGCCATATTGGGATGTATGTCAGTGGGAAAGTACAGAAAGATTTACCCCCTGCGATCGCTGACTGGCTTAAAGCAAGAACAAAAGTTTCAGAAATTGATCCTAAATCTTCTAAAATGAGCTAATAGATGTAGGTTGGGTTTCGTATCTCAACCCAACTCTAACGCACCAAATTAGCTGAAACAGAAAACTACTGGACTGACACAGCTAATTTGGTTAATTAGGAACAAGGTTCGTAGTAAGCCCTTTAGGGGGATGTTTCAGGGCTAAAGCCCCGACTACGAGCAATTCCCCTTGTTATTGTCTCAATATAGTTGTCTTAGAAGACTACCAATAATATTAATCCTCAACCTCTTTTGGCAACTACTATAAATAGTAATCAAAATATATTTGTCAAGGATAACAAATCATAGTTCATACATCTGATCTCTCTCCACTCTCCCCACACTTCCCACACTCCCCACACTCCCCTCTCTCCCCACACTTCCCACACTCCCCCCTCTCCCCACACTCCCTCTTTATTTTCTCAACGAGCCTTATGTTAAACACCCTACAACCCTTTTATGTTAGAATTTTTGAAGATTTTTATCTCAAGGGGTTTGCAAGGACTCTGGGCTTAATTTGGAGAGATTTATGGCAAATAGTGATTACGGCGCACAACAGATTCAGGTTCTCGAAGGGTTAGAACCTGTTCGTAAACGGCCGGGGATGTATATCGGAACAACCGGCCCACGAGGACTACATCATTTAGTCTATGAAGTGGTTGATAACTCAATTGACGAAGCCCTCGCTGGTTATTGTACTCATATTGAGATTAACATCAATAAGGATGGTTCAGTCAGTGTGACCGACGATGGGCGAGGAATTCCCACCGATGTTCACCCAACCACTGGAAAATCTGCCCTCGAAACCGTTTTAACCGTCCTTCACGCAGGGGGAAAATTCGGTGGCGGTGGTTATAAAGTATCGGGTGGATTACATGGTGTGGGGGTTTCAGTAGTCAACGCACTCTCAGAATGGTTAGATGTTACTATTTGGCGTAATCAGAAAATCTTTACCCAACGGTATGAAAGAGGAATTCCTCAAGCAGAATTAGCAGACAACCCCTACCAAGAGGAAAAAACAGGGACATCGATTACTTTTTTACCAGATAATCAGATTTTCACCGAAACCGTTGTCTTTGATTACAATACCCTAGCTGGGCGCTTGCGGGAATTAGCCTATCTTAATGCAGGGGTTAGTATTACCTTTACCGATAACCGTCCCGATGAACCCCATATTGAAACCTATTGCTATGAGGGGGGAATTAAGGAATATGTGACCTATATGTGTCGGCAAAAAGAAACTCTTCATTCTGACATTATATATGTATCGGGTGAAAAAAATGGCATTCAGGTAGAAGTGGCTTTGCAGTGGTGTATTGATGCTTATAGCGATAATTTACTGGGATTTGCCAATAATATTCGCACCGTTGATGGGGGGACTCATTTAGAAGGACTAAAAACAGTTCTGACTCGTACTATTAACAATACGGCCAGAAAACGCAATAAAATTAAGGAAAATGAATCTAATTTAGGAGGAGAGAACGTCAGAGAAGGATTAACTGGGGTAATCTCTGTTAAAGTTCCTGAACCTGAATTTGAGGGTCAAACCAAGACCAAGTTAGGGAATACAGAAGTACGAGGAATTGTGGATTCCTTAGTTGGGGAAACCTTAAACGAGTATTTAGAATTTAATCCAGGTATTGCTGATTCTATCATTGAAAAAGCAGTACAAGCCTTTAAAGCAGCCGAAGCAGCCCGTCGGGCCCGTGAATTAGTCCGTCGTAAGTCGGTATTAGAGTCTTCTACCCTACCAGGGAAATTGGCTGACTGTAGTAGTCGGGATGCTTCAGAGTCAGAAATTTACATTGTAGAAGGGGATTCTGCGGGTGGTTGTTTTGATGGAGAGACAAAAATTGCATTAGTAGATGGACGTAATTTAAGCTTTAAAGAGCTTATTAAGGAACAGTCCCAAGGAAAAGACCATTTTTGTTATACCATTCTCAAAAACGGTGAAATCGGCGTAGAAACAATCACCAATGTTCGTCGAACGAAACAAAATGCCACCGTTATTAAAGTTACCCTAGATAATGGGGAGGCGCTCATTTGTACGCCAGACCATCGTTTTATGCTACGGGATGGAAGTTACAAAGCAGCCGCTTCACTGACACCTAATGACGCTTTAATGCCACTGTATCGCAAATTATCAGATAAAAATCAATCAGACATTACCATTGATGGTTATGAAATGGTTTGGGACAATCTATCTGATACTTGGCTATTTACTCATTTAATCGCTGATGGGTATAATCGTTGGCAAGGGGCTTATAATGTGGAAGATGGAGAACATTGTCATCATATCGATTTCAATAAGCTCAACAATAATCCGAGTAATCTTCGCCGCTTATCCCTAGAAGAACACTTAGCTTTACATCGTGAACATTTAGAAAAAACCTTACATCGTTCTGATGTAGCAGAAGAAAGGGGTCAAATTCATCAAAATCCAGAATCTTCTTCTTTGATGAGTAAAAGTATGCAACAACCACCCAATCGTGAGGTAATATCTGAACTGGCTAAGGAAGAATGGAAAAATCCTAACTATAAAGCTTCTGTGAGGGAAAAATGGCAATATTCTTATCAAATGAATGAAGTTTATCATCAATTCCGACTTACCCAAAGAGACAACTCTGTTGATACCTTTTCAAGGCGCTACTTTGAAGGAGATAGTCAAGGTACGAGTGAAGCAGTGGCTAACTATAATCATCGTATTGTCTCAATTGAACCCTTAACAGAGAAAATCGATGTTTATGATCTCGAAGTTCCCTATACCCATAATTTTGCCCTAGCAAGGGGAATTTTTGTTCATAACAGCGCTAAACAAGGACGAGACAGACGAAACCAGGCAATTTTACCCCTCAGAGGTAAGATTCTTAATATTGAGAAAACCGATGACGCTAAGATTTATAAGAATAATGAGATTCAATCTCTTATTACAGCGCTAGGGTTGGGGATTAAGGGAGAAGAGTTTGATTCTGCCCAATTACGCTATCATAAGGTCATCCTTATGACTGACGCTGACGTTGATGGGGCTCACATCCGTACTCTATTACTCACTTTCTTCTATCGTTATCAACGGGACTTAGTGGATCAAGGGTACGTTTATATTGCTTGTCCTCCCTTGTATAAAGTCGAACGAGGGCGTAACCATTACTATTGTTATAGTGACAGGGAATTAGAGCAGTATTTGAATGAATTGCCTAGTAACGCTAAATATACCATACAACGTTTTAAAGGGTTAGGGGAAATGATGCCTACCCAACTGTGGGAAACCACCATGAATCCTGAAACACGGACGTTGAAAAAGGTTGAAATTCAGGATGCAGCCGAAGCTGATCGAATGTTTACGGTGTTAATGGGAGATAAGGTTGCACCAAGGCGAGAATTTATTGAAACCTACGGTTCTAAGTTGAATTTGACGGATTTAGATATTTAATAGTCTAAGTTAAGGGGGGCATAATTGAAAGGTTATGCTCCTTTTTTTGTTGGTATGACTATGATATGGATAAGAATAAATGCCCAAAAAAATTAGGGAACTAAAAAGCTTATTAAGAAAAGCAGGATTTAGGGATGAACCAGCCAAAGGGAGTCATACAAAATGGTCACATCCTTTATTATCGAGTAAAATTACACTATCAGGTAAAGATGGTGATGATGCTAAACTCTATCAAGAAAAAGATGTCAACAATGCACTCAAACAACTCGCCAGAATTCGGAAACGTAACCATGAATAAACCTCATTACACTATTATCATTCAATGGTCAGATGAAGATCAATGCTATGTGGTTAGTCTTCCTGAATGGGGAGAATATTGTCATACTCACGGGGAAACTTATGAAGAAGCTTTGACAAATGCTCAAGAGGTTTTAGACTTATTAATTGAATCAGCAATCAAGAATAATGAAACTCTACCTAAACCTCAACTTTTTGGTCAATCATTACAACTCGTTTAGCTTCAAATAAAATGATAATAGTTCGTAGGGTGGGCAAGAAGGAATAGATTTTTAGTTAATTAGGGGATTTTCAATCCTTGCCCACCATCATCATTGTTACTGTTAGTCTGGGCGTGATTTTCTCATCATAGCAACCAGACCTAAATTTCCTAGCAAAATTAGTCCCCCTGATCAATTTCCTTCAGGAACGCTTACCAAGTCAACCTGATTAATTCCAAAAGCACGATTAGAAACATCACTCCGATAAACTATCCGATGAATATTCAGAATATCGCTTTTTACCCCTAAAAAAACGGCTGAATTGTCAATGTTTGTCGAACTGGTTCCGGGTAAAGAAAAGGTTTGTAAGAGTGTCTTTGTTTGATCATAAACATAAGCAAAAACTGTAAAGTCTCTCATCCTCTGTATTAAATATTTGCCTATCCTACCAACTTAAACAATAGGAGGTGTTTGAGAATTTAATTCAGGTTTATAAAAAGTAACTGCTGTATTTTCAGCCCTATTTAATAACCATTCTGGAACTTCAACCCATTCAATATAAATTCCCTCTATTCCATATTTGGCAATGATTTCTCCTAAAATATGATGACCATTTTTCCAACGTTTATAAATATTTTTTGATTGACCAACATAAATGACTATACCTTGAGCATTAACAATTTTATAAATACCACAAACTGTAGGAAGTTGATTAAGTTGAGTAATTGGAAGCATTATTATAAATCTTCAATATGAAGGTTAGTAAATTGACTTTCTAGTTTGATTCGCTGCCAATCAATTTCTAGCTTTTCATCATTTAATACTGCTAATTTACCAACAGTAAAT
>JBFRWQ010000596.1:0-3068 GCA_051439665.1 Microcystaceae cyanobacterium
AACTAACTCTTTCTTTGCTCTAGCAGAAAACTAAATGATGTTTGATACAGTTTCATCCCAGACTCATATTTTGCATTTCCCTGAATACCCGCCTTGAAATTAATTTCAAGGCTAATAAATAACGTTCAATAAATTGAACTAGAATTTCTCATCTATATTTTTTTCTTGTAGTAAGCCCTTCAAGGGTATGTCTCAGGGCTAAAGCCCAACAACAGTAATTACTAATGCCTCATTTTAGCTGAAACATTTATGGCAGGGTTGATATAAAGAGGAGGAAAACAGTCTCTCCTCTCTATTGACAGACCTAAGAAACAGATGCGTCTTGCATTTCTTCAGAGTTTTGATAAGCTTTCTCTAAGCGCATGACTTGTCTTGCTTTGTAGCTAAAAATGCCTTTATCAATCCAGTAAGCGATTAAAGCATCAGTAGAAAACAATCCTGCACCGTTGACGGTGAAAAACAGGAAGCAGGCAGCATAAACAACCGATAATTCAAGGTAAGGAATACTTAAACCTGCGACCAGAATGTGGTGGTACATAGCTACACACATTGTTCCAAATAAGCCAAAAGCAGCAGGACGAGTCAGTAAACCCAAGGCTACTAAAGGCGCACCAATTAATTCAGTGAAAGCTGCAACATAGGTGAAGAAGATGGGGAAAGGTAATCCAATATAAGCAACATAAGCTTGTGCAAAGCTTTCCACGTTGCCTAATTTATCTAAACCATTGTGAATCATAACGATACCAACGATGAGACGGAGAATTGCCCAAGACGTTTGTGAAGCAAAGTTAGGGTTGGTGTTAGGTTGCAACACCTTACTGACCAAAGATAGAGTTTTCATGAGATTACAATGAGTACAGGTAAGCTAAAAGAAGATATGAAGTAGAAAAAGCTAGTTTTGTTTAGAAGCATCATTTTTTCAAAGGTATAAGCGCTATCAAAGCGCTCTGCCTCAAGCTAACAACTCTTACTACAACATATTTTTAAACGAAACTTAATCATTCTTAATATAATAGCTTAATTTTTTTAATAATCCCAGGGCAAGGTATGGGAGTTACATCGAGCAGATTAGACAATCATCAATAATATGGATTGATTCTTCGCAAAAATCGCAAATCTAAAATTTCAACTTAGAGCCATATCAATACTGTTTGGCGCTCACACTCCCCACACTCCCCACTTCATTCTTTTTCGTAGCACTATAGGTTAAGATAAGAATTTGTTGCCCAGATGTGGGTTACTGAGGAATAATAAACAGTGGACAAAATTCTTTTCCTACCCATTAGCACCCTAAATGAGCCAAAATCAGCAACTAGACTTTATTGAAAAACTGGAAACAGGTATCCCTGGCTTTGATTTCCTCTCTGAAGGCGGAATTCCCAAAGGGAGAGCAACCTTAATTGCGGGAACAGCAGGAAGCGCCAAAACAGTCCTTGCCTGTCAATTTCTAGTAGAAGGGATTAAAAAAGGTGAAAATGGGGTATTTGTCACCTTTGAAGAACCACCCAAAGCCCTAAGACGCAATATGTTAGGCTTTGGTTGGAATATTGCCCAATGGGAAGAAGAACGGAAATGGGCGTTTGTTGATGCGTCCCCCCAATTGGAAGAACAGCCAATGGTAACCGGGGAATATGACTTAGGAGCGCTCATTGCACGGATTGAATTTGCCATCCGCAAATATAAGGCGAAACGGGTATCAATGGACTCGTTAGGGGCAATTTTTAGCCACTTAGAGAATAGCGCTCAGGTTCGTAGTGATTTATTCCGTTTGGCTTCTGCATTACGGGAATTGGGCGTAACTGCCATTATGACAGCAGAAAGAACGGATGAGTATGGGGAAATTAGTCGCTATGGGGTAGAGGAATTTGTCGCTGATAATGTGGTTATTTTACGGAACGTTCTACAGGATGAAAAACGACGCAGAACCATTGAAATCCTGAAATATCGAGGGACTGACCACCAAAAAGGGGAATTTCCTTTTACGATTATTCGCAATCGAGGGGTTGTGATTATTCCTCTGTCTGCGATTGAATTAGAACAAAAATCCTCAAATATTCGTATTACGTCTGGTAGTGTGGAATTAGACCGTATGTGTGGCGGTGGTTTCTTCCGTGATTCTATTATTCTGGTCTCTGGGGCGACAGGTACGGGTAAAACCTTGATGGTGACAGAATTTATGGCCGGTGGAGTGGCTAATAATGAACGGTGTTTGGTGTTTGCGTTTGAAGAGAGTCGGGAACAGTTATTCCGTAATGCGACAGGTTGGGGGGTCGATTTTGAGAGAATGGAACAAGAAGGGAAGTTAAGGGTTGTCTGTCGTTATCCTGAGACGACGGGCTTAGAAAATCACCTGATTACCATGAAAGAAACCATTGAAGAATTTAAACCGAATCGGGTGGCAGTGGATAGTTTATCTGCACTAGAACGGGTGTCAACCCTGAAAGGCTTTCGTGAGTTTATTATTGGTTTAACGTCCTTTATTAAACAGCAAGAAGTGGGTGGGTTATTTACTTCTACCACACCCTCTTTAATGGGGGGAACATCCATTACGGAAGGTCATATTTCCACGATTACTGACTCTATTATTTTGCTGCGCTATGTGGAAATGTATGGGGAAATGCGTCGAGGACTAACGGTGTTAAAAATGCGGGGGTCAATGCACGATAAAGATATTCGTGAATTTGCCATTGATAATAGAGGAATGCACATTGGTCGTCCGTTCCGTAATGTGACAGGAATTTTAGCAGGGACTCCTATGTACACAGCACAAACAGAAGTTGACCGATTAAGTGGGTTATTTGAAGAGGGAGGCTAGTGCTGCTACGCACTATTAAATCTCTTAGGGATCAGAATTGCTATAGAATAGTTAAATAAGTTTCTAATGGGCTGATGGGTAAAGTAACTAATTGTTGATTTTTTAAGTCTAGTTCAATGCCTAACGCTTCTAAGGGAATAACGCCTAATAGGGCATTACTCCCACCAGGTAATTCCAAACATTCAAATGTTCCCTCTCTTCCCATTAAGGAGATTTTTGCGTCTTGAAAGATACGGGCTTGATTAATCCCAGC
>JBFRWQ010000597.1:0-2728 GCA_051439665.1 Microcystaceae cyanobacterium
GTATTGGGCTTTTCCTGGCTTTAAAGGTTCTAAATCAGAAGGGACAAGCTTTTGTAAAGTTTTACGGAGTTTTTTTCCTTCTAGGGCAAATTTTCCCATGTGTGATATATCAAACATTCCGACAGCAGTACGAACTGCCTGATGCTCATTTTTTAGTCCACTAAATTGAACAGGCATTTCCCAACCCGAAAAGGGGGTAAGACGGGCTTTTTGAGCAACAGTGAGGTCATATAATGGGGTACGTTTTAAAGGGTCAGAAGTCATTTTAGGGGTTATTTCGCTATATATTGCTTTGATTCTTAGTAATATTATGCCACATTATGGTGACATCCTCCCCAACTAACCCACGAAACATAAAAAAACTTGTAGTGCAACAAGTGAGTGAAACTGAAAGGTTGAATATTTGGGGTTGGGTTAAATATTTGGGGTTGGGTTGAATATTTGGGTTTGGGTTGAATATTTGGGTTTGGGTTGAATATTTGGGTTTGGGTTGAATATTTGGGTTTGGGTTGAACACTGTTCAACCCCTACGGGTGTGAGATGTGGAATGAATTGATTGAAAACTTCCTCTCCTCTATTTGGAATGTTTTGATAGTTTTACCTCTCTCCAAGAGAGCGATCGCATATTTAATAATTATATAATTCTCGTAGGGGCAGAATACCATTCTGCCCTAATATTTGGGGTTTGGGTTGAATAAGTATTTAAAGGTAACTCTCGTACTTGCTGTTCTAAATCAGGAGAAAGTGAACCAAGACGACGGTTAAGCAAACGTATCACCAGATTAGATTCTCTTTGAATTCCTTCTTGACGGCCTTGTTGAATGGCTCTGGCACGATCTTCTTGATACAATGGGGCTAAACGCACAATTACCTCCCTATCGTCTGAATTGACATCATTTTGAACAAATAAGTTCTGCTATAAATTATATAACTGTTCGAGGATAATTGACTTCAATGGATCATCCTCTGATAAAGATTCTACCTCTGCGATCGCATAAAAATATATCTATATTACCCAAATAAACAAGAGCATAATCAAGATCATAAAGGGCATAATAGTATTATGCCCCTACGGAATGATAAATAATCTTAGACAAAAAAGAGATCGAACCGACGAGCAGTACAACGGCACTGTGGCCAGCGCTCCTTAAGGTGCTTCGCAAGTCCCAACTTTTTGACATTTTTGTTAATTTTGCCGAAAAAATAGGGAATACTAATGCTAAAAGTTCCTGTTCAACTTTAAGATTATGTATCGCCATCTCTCTCTCTTACTCCTTGCCACCAGTTTTCAGTTATCTGTCGTCATTTATCCCCTCAATGCTCAATCAGGCTGCTTTATGCAGGGTCAGAACGGACAAACTATCGATTTAGGAGGTCTCTGCGGTAATACGACTCCCTCAGCGACTCCCACCAGAAGTAGGGGAAACATGATCCAACTGCCGATTAAGCGCCGTGTAAGTGGCATCCCGACGGTAGATATTACCTTTAACGGCAATAAAACCTTTGAAATGCTCTTTGATACTGGGGCAAGTGGTATTACGATTACACCCAGCATGGCAGAAGCAATGAACGTTAAACCAGAAAGAACATCCTATGCTCAAACAGCAGGTGGGGTTGTCCCTATTGCCCTGGGAAGGGTACAATCGGTTTCTGCGGGTGGATTAGTGATTAAAGATATTCCTGTATCTATTAATCCCTCTCATTCCCTTGATTTAGGCTTACTGGGACAGAGTTTCTTTGGTAGTTATGATGTGACCATTAAAGAAAAAGTGATTGAGTTACGTCGTCGTTAATGGCAAAGTAAAAATTAGTCCCTACTTTTACCGATCTAGAAAAATGCTAAATTAGTAATGATCAGTAAAAATACGTCTGGACGCAAAAGAATAAGAGGTTAAACTAGGATTAAATCGACATTATAGCACTTATGGGGATGTAGCTCAGTTGGAGAGAGCAAGCGCCTCCTGAAAGATCGGGCATCCAGTATGGAAACGACTGGCATGAATGTGGTCAAATTCAAGGAAACCTAAGTCTGATATGATCAGATAAGGCAATCTTGAGCCAAGCCTTACGATTCCCTGCGTAAGGAAGGTGCAGAGACTGGTTGTTGGTTAAGGGAAACAGTTAACAAAAAGACCAATAACATAACGGCCACCACCTACGGTTCGTGAAACTAAGGTGAAGGAATAGTCCAGAGAGTGGGGAAACTCACACAAATCTGAAGCGCGAGGTCGCCGGTTCAAATCCGGCCATCCCTGTTGTTAACTATAACCAGATGCGACAATCATTGAGCCGATCCCTTCATCGGTAAAGATTTCTAGTAAGAGAGAGTGAGGTAAACGGCCATCAAGAATATGAGCCGCTCTTACCCCTTGTGCCAGCGATCGCACACAACAGTTCACTTTGGGAATCATCCCTCCTGAGACAATCCCTTGATTAATTAACTCCCTTGCTTCCTGAATATTCAATTTAGTAATTAAGCTGGTAGAATCGTGATAATCCTGTAAAATACCAGGTGTATCCGTTAATAAAATCAGTTTTTCTGCTCCTAATGCTGCTGCCATTTCACCTGCGACTGTATCAGCATTAATATTGTATGCTTGTCCTGTTTCATCGGCTGCCACACTAGAAATCACGGGAATATAACCGTTATTAACCAAAGATTCGATCAAACGGGCATCTACCGTACTCACTTCCCCAACAAACCCCCCACCTTCTTTACCCCCTGGAC
>JBFRWQ010000598.1:0-2822 GCA_051439665.1 Microcystaceae cyanobacterium
GTCATTTCTAACTGTGTTTTAAACTTGGTGCGTCCTCAAGATAAGCAACAACTATTTGCCGAAATTTATCGGGTGTTAAAACGAGGAGGACGGGCTGTGATTTCTGATATTGTTTGTGATGAAGATCCCACGGAAAAGATTATTAATGATCCTGAGTTATGGAGTGGCTGCATTGCAGGTGCATTCCGAGAAGATCAGTTTTTGAAAATGTTTGAAGCTGCGGGATTTTATGGAGTTGAAATCTTAAAATGGGAAGAAACCCCTTGGCAAGTGATTGATGGCATAGAATTTCGTTCATTGACTATTCAAGCTTATAAAGGAAAAGAAGGGGAGTGTTTAGAAAGAAAACAATCCGTTATTTATAAAGGACCTTGGAAACAGGTTCAAGATGATGATGGACACACCTATTGTCGAGGGGAAAGAATGGCAGTTTGTGATAAAACATTCCAAATTTTAACTCAAGAAAAGAGTCCCTATCAACAAGATATGATTCCCCTTCCTCCTTATGAAGAAATTCCTTTAGAAGAAGCTGAAAATTTTGCTTGTAACAATAAAGCGCTTCGTCATCCGAAAGAGACTAAAGGAACAAGTTATGATCTTACCCAAATCAATGAGGATTTATCCTGTTGTAGTCCTGGGGAATGTTGTTAATTTGTAGGGTGGGCTTTGCCCACCAATATGAATAGGTGTCAAGGTAGAACAGGCATCTTGCCTGTCACAAAAAACAGCGATTAAATTAACAAATTACATTATGGTTAGTACCCTTCCTAAAATAACTCCCTTTTCTCAAAAAATAGATTCCCCTTTAACTAAACAAAAGATTACCGTTCTACAAGTTAATTTAGGACGTAAATGTAACTTAGCCTGTACCCATTGTCATGTCGAAGCAAGTCCTAAACGAACAGAAGAATTATCCCCTAAAATCTGTGATCAACTGATTCAAGTTATCCAGAAATTCCCTCAAATTAAAGTCATAGATTTAACAGGAGGAGCGCCAGAAATGAACTATGGCTTTCGCCCTCTTGTTGAAGCAGCCAGCCAAGAAAATAAAGAGGTTATTGTTAGATCCAATTTAACCATTTATTTTGAACCAGGTTATCATGATTTACCTCAATATTGTGCAGATTATCAATTAAGAATTGTTGCTTCTCTTCCCTGTTATTTAGAGGATAATGTGGATAAACAAAGAGGTAAAGGGGTTTATTCTGCTTCTATTCAAGCGCTACAAAAATTAAATGAATTAGGCTATGGCCAAGATCCTGATCTAATCTTAGATTTAGTTTATAACCCACCTGTACCAAGAAACGAAAATTTCTCTTTAACCCCTAATCAAAGTAGTCTTTCTCAAGATTATAAAAAGTTCCTCAAAGAACATTTTAATGTTTACTTTAATAATCTTTTGACCATCACTAATTTACCCATTGGGCGAATTAAGCAATATCTACAAACTCATCAGTTATATTTTCCTTATCTACACTTTTTAGAAAGTCATCACAATCCTCAGACAGTTAAGGATTTAATGTGTCGCAATGAACTGTCTATTGATTATTTAGGCAATGTTTATGATTGTGATTTTAATCAAATGGAAAATGTCCCTGCTCAAACACCTAATGGTGAAGACATCACAGTTGCTAAGTTATTAGAATGGGACACCTTAGATGTTATTAAAACCGTTCAAACTAAGCCCTATTGTTATGGTTGTACAGCAGGTAGTGGCTCAAGTTGCGGTGGCGCATTAGCTTAGTTACCTATCCCAATCACTCTATTCTTTTACTCCTCAAAATACTATGACTATTAAACTGAACAAATGGCTAAAATACTGCCTTATTTCTTTTGCAGTAGCCAGCGTTATTATTGTTGCCAAACAAATCGGATTAATTGCACAATTACAAGCCTTTTTAGAATCTACCTTACAATGGATTGATGGCTTAGGGTCAATTGGTATTGCTGTTTTTATGATCATTTATATTATTTCTACTATTTTCTGGATTCCAGGGACAATTTTAACCTTGGGAGCAGGTTTTCTATACGGTGTCATTCAAGGTTCAATTTTAGTTTCTGTTGCTTCTACAATGGCCGGAACAGCAGCTTTTCTCATTGGTCGTTATTTTGCTAGGGAAAAGGTAGATAAAATTATCGCTAGTCAACCTAAATTTCAAGCAATTGATGAAGCAGTCGCTCAAGAAGGATGGAAAATTGTCGGCTTAACTCGTCTATCTCCTTTGTTTCCCTTTGTCTTTTTAAATTATGCTTTTGGCTTAACCAAAGTATCTCTGAAAGACTTTTTTCTGGCTTCTTGGATTGGAATGTTACCTGGCACAGTCTTGTATGTTTATATTGGTTCTCTAGCTAAGGATGTGGCCACATTAGGGGGAGACTCCTCATCAGCTAGTTTACTACAGTGGCTACTGCGTTTAGTAGGATTTGGGGCAACAGTTGCCGTTACTGTGTACATTACCAAAATTGCCAGAAAAGCGCTTGATAGCCAAATCAAAGAACCAAAACCTCTAGTTAGTTCCTCAAGGTAGTGGATTGTTCCATATAAAATGAGACAATAGATGTAGGTTGGGTTGAGACACGAAACCCAACACAACCCAATTCTAATCCACCAAATTAGCTGAAACAAACCAGTAGCGCTCAAAAAAGACAGACAACCTGGCCGATAATAAGCTCAGGTTGTACCCAACCAAAAGAGCGACTATCTGTACTCTGAGCCTTGTTATCGCCTTGTAAAAAACAAGCCCCATCCTCACGAATGGAGACAATTCGTTTAATCAGATAAAAATCAGATTGGAGAGGGGACTTAACAACGACCACATCAC
>JBFRWQ010000599.1:0-3158 GCA_051439665.1 Microcystaceae cyanobacterium
ATGAAGCCTTACGGATAATCTCGTTAGGAACTAGCGAGACTGCTAATGGAGGGAATGTAAGTCGTCTAGGAGGTAAGATTTCTTGTCTCCTAGATGCAGTTCCCGATCAAGTTAGAAGCCCCAACTATACCGTAGGTTAGTTGGGGTAGTTCACCCAGTTAATCTAATTCCCATCTTTGAGCAAACTTGCACTTTTGTGCAAACCGACTAACAGAAAACTGCAAATAAGTTGGCAGAAATTAACCTATGCCTTTAAAGCTCGATCAACTAATCTAGAAGTATAGGAACAAAAGAGCAGCTAGAGCAAGGCTAAATCCTAATTATTCTGTCATTATTGCTCATAATCACCCATTAAATCTTTTAAATGGAGTGGTTTATCTCAAAAGACTAATTGATAGCACTAAGAGGAGATTTATCTGATGAATTCACCACAATTAGCCCTTTCAACCTCCATTAATACTTCTATTCTCCGTCAAGGTTTAATCGTTAACCCTTCAAAAAATGAACAAAAGCAAGCCAATTGCAATTCTATAATTGAATTGGTGGGAGAAGAAGGATTTTTTACCGCATTGATCCGTAAAGTCTGAAAATATCGGGATAGATCAAGTGTCCTAACTCAGTTTTGTATTAACAAAATACTGCACATAAGTGGGAAGTAGGAAGTAAGCGCTGACTGGGTTTCAAGCCTTTCTCCTGTCTTAACCTCATTTTGTAATTTTATAGCAAGCAAGATGCTTGCATTACTAGGAAGACGAGACTAGGCGTGTTAATCCACTGCGTTATTTTCATCATAATCTGAAAAAGTTTGGCATTTATAGCCTATTTGGTCTATAGTTAACAGGCTATGTTTTTCTATTGTTTTTCTCAATCTCACTTTGTCCTTGATTGTATCTGATTTGCCCATCTGCTTTTCCTAATAACGCCTATTATGTCTGTTATCCTCATAATTGACGATCATCCCCTACTTCTTGAAGGAACGCTCCAAGCAATTCAATCAGAGCATCCAAATGCTCACTTTTTAACCGCCTCTAATATTCAAGAAGCTAAAGACTGTCTTTCCAACACCCAACCAGATTTGGTTGTCATGGATCTTTCCTTACCTGAAACAGATGGAACAAAGGCTGAAGTTGACAATGGGTTAAGTTTTCTCAAAAAGCTGTTAAAAAAAGACCAAGATATGAATATTTTGGTTCAAAGTAGTTATGTCAAGGCTTTAAGGCGTTTAAAACCTGATATTGATAATCATCATGGTGGTTTTGCTGTTGCTGATAAAACATTACCTCAGTCAGAAATGCTTAACCGAGTGAATTGGGTAATGCAGGGGTTTACCCACACCAAAGATTTAAAAGCAGGACTCGAAGTTAAATCTGAATGGTTAGAATTGCTCAGATTAGCATTTGAAGAAGGTTTACAAGATAAAGCGATCGCTCAAGAAATGAACATTGCTGAAAGAACAGTGCGTCATTATTGGACAAAATTGCAAGATGTGTTAGAAATTTATCCTGAAGATAAGAAAAATCTTCGCATTTTAACAATGAAACGGGCGCAAGAAGAAGGACTGATTGATTAAGAATATGTCTAATCTATGCAAACATTTACTTTATGTCAGTCTGATTATCATTGGGATGTGCTTAAATGCCTCTACAGGACAAGCACAATCAATTACTGATGATCAAAATTCACAGATCCTTGAAAATTGTCCTTCTGCTCCCGAAAGTCAGCGTTTTTTGGTCAAAGAAATTTATATATTAGGGAATACTATCTTAAAAGCTGAAACAAGCGCTTTAGCAGAATCTTTAGAAAATCAACAGCTAACCCTTGAACAATTAATTTGTCTGCGAACTGCGATTACAGAACTTTATGTCAAGAGAGGGTATATTACGTCTGGAGCATTTTTACCTAATAACCAAGATATTACTGATGGGATTGTACAAATTCAAGTTGTAGAGGGAGAAATTGAACGAATTGAGATACAGGGACTCAAAAGAATCAAAGATTATTATATTCGCTCTCGTTTAGAAAGAATCACCCAAACCCCCCTCAATCAAAAAAAATTACAGGATGGACTAGCACTATTACAATTAGATCCCCTCATCCAAACCATCCAAGCTGAATTAACCACTGGCAGTACATCAGGAAAAAGCGTGTTATTGGTTAATTTAGAAGAAGCCAAAGCATTAAGTTTAGAGATTAGCACAGATAACTATCGTCCCCCTAATATTGGTTCTTATGAAGGAACGATTGCCTTATCTCATGGTAATGTTTTAGGGTGGGGCGATCGCTTTTCAGGGGAATATTCCATTACCGAAGGCTTAGATTTATATAACTTTGGCTATCGTGTCCCCATTAATCCAATGGATGGGCAAATTGGAGTAACATATTACAATACGGACAGTCAAATTACTGAAGATTTATTTGATGTTTTTGATATTCGTAATCAAACCCAAACCTTCAGCGCTGAGTATCGTCAACCCATTTATCGTAGTCCCCAGACAGAATGGACATTAGGCTTAAATTTAGATATTCGTAGTAACCGTAGTTCCTTAGAGGGAGTCTCTTTCTGTTTTTCCCAACCCTGTCGCAATGGGAAAACAAAGATAACCGTTCTCAGATTTTCTCAAGAATGGTTAAATCGTGCGCCCAGTCAAGTCTTAGCAGCACGTTCTCAATTTAACTTCGGAATCAACGCTTTTGATGCCACTGTGATTGATATTGAACCCAATCCAGAATTTTTTAGCTGGTTAGGTCAATTTCAGATGGTTAATCGCTTTGATAATAACTGGTTGTTACTAGGGCGCTTTTACGCCCAAATTGCGGGTGATCCCTTACCCATTATTGAACAGTTTAGCTTAGGGGGAATTGACACAGTACGGGGCTATGGACAAAATCAAATTGTTACCGATAATGCATTATTGGGATCATTAGAATTAAGAATTCCCTTGACTCAAGATCCGAGTATCTTGCAACTTACCCCATTTATTGAAGGGGGGACGGGATGGAATAATTTATTACCTAACCCAGATCCAGCAACGTTAGGGGCGGTAGGGGTTGGTTTGCGCTGGTTAGTGATTAAAGACTTAACGATTCGCTTAGATTATGGTGTTCCTTTGGTTTCTGTTGATAATCGTGGGGATTCTTTACAAGAACAAGGATTTTAC
>JBFRWQ010000600.1:0-9152 GCA_051439665.1 Microcystaceae cyanobacterium
CCTAGAATATAGTTCCAGTTGGCTGTTCTGTGAGCATAAGCTCCCTCAAAAATGTGCTGTACAAAAAAGATCCATATAAAAATCGTCGCAGAAAAACTGAGTGTAATGGAGTAAATACTCCAAAACAACCCAAATCCCCACAAATTGCTCAGAAAAATCCAGCTACCAACCACACAAATATTGTTGAGCAGGAGATCCCAGAATTCAGTAGCCGACTTCCAATGCTTGGATTGGTGGATAGATACGGCTTGAGTTAAGTTAAACTCCGAACCTTTCTTCAATTCAGTGAATATATGCTGAATAAACTCATAAACTCCCATGATTAAAATGAGTCGGGGCTTGATGACAAGGTAGAAAAAGCCGCCAGGAATCGCCATTAATGGATATCGCAGGGCTTCATATAGTCTTTGATTGAACGAATCGAGCTTAGAAAACTCTTCAGTGGATAAAAAATCGGCAACGCCTCGGTATAGCTCCCAGTTGCCATTGGTTTTGTGATGATAGGCATGATCTCTAGACCAGCCATATTGGGGAATTGCATTGATTATACCTAGTACAAACCCAAAAATGCGGTTAGCTGATTTTGACCGAAAAAGAGAATAATGCCCGCAATCGTGCATCAAAGAGAAACAGCGCAATGAAAAGAGAATCAGCAGAGCAATAATCGGGGGTAGCAGCCATAGAGCAATAGACGCTACTTTCACCGCTAAAATCCATAAAAGAACATAAGGCACAACGGTATTGAGAATTTGATAAGTTGCCCGTAGGTTACTGCTCTTGATGTAGGTCGTCAAAACAAAGTCAGCTTTTCTGTTGAGCATAGTAAATTTGTTCAATGAAGGAGATTGGGTGAGTCTATATTGATTGATTACAAAGTAACCAATATTCAAGGTCTATTATAGTTGACCCCCTTATATTCTGTTTTGTTTCTCACTCAGCTTCAAACTCTGCCCAACGGTGTTGCACCTGCTCATAACAGTCAGCAGGAGAAATCTTGAGGTTTTCTAGCAGGTTGATATCGACAACACCATTACCAACGACCAGAAGCACAATAGCACTTGTTGGGACATAGGTGTTAATTGCTTTTCGCAATGTTGTGGCTACCTCTGGTTGCAGTTCCAGCACTTGCAGGTACGCTTCTACTTGCGCTTGTGGAATGAATACTTTTTGATAGGTCAAAGTATCCACCTTCCAGTCAATGCACGAAGGGATTGTATCGGCAACAGTACACACGACCATTCCCCTGCCCATTTTTAGATAACCGTTCCAAGCAAGGTATCCGAGCAATAAAAAATTTTGCTGGATGAATTGGTTTTGCCAATAGCCAAAACATCCTTGCCAGACATCATCGTGGGGTTGCATCATCCCTGTCCTCGTGATTTTATCCGGTTGATAAGACGGAGACTGACTCCCAGTACCCCAACCAGAGCGATCGCTACGATACTGGTCGGTTCGGGAACAGATTGAGCATTAATCACGCCAACCGCTTCTAAATCAAAACCACCAGAACCGGGAATAGGAGTTGGCCAAGGGTCATAAATAGGGCGGTTTTCTGAATCGAAAAATGTACCATTGCCTGGGATATCAACAATGCGAACAAAGTTAATCTGATTGAGATTTACAACGCCAGATTGAACCAGAGAAAAATCCGTTAAAACGTCTAAATCAAAGGGCGTTCCCCAAGAAGTCTGCACAAAAGAATTATCTGACAAAATTACACCATTGTTAACGTGCTTTCCCGCCAAATTATAAACCTGTGTGGGATCAATTTGTCCTTGAGGACCAAGAGAACTGGGCGTTAAAGATATACTAGGAAAGCGCACAAAATCCGTCCCATTGGTAGAAACTTCTACATAAGCCAATTCTGCAAATAAATTTCCTGTATCATCAAAACCAAACCCATTCTCAAAGACAGCAAAATCTGCGCCATTACCATTAATAATGGCAGCGTCAAAGGTTAAGGTAATTTGCCCAGGAGATACTCCATTGGTGATTTGTTGAGCCGTTAATTCTCCTAAAGAGGCAATACCATCAAAAGTAGCTGTCACTTCTCCTAATGTTTTCTCTGGGGTTTTCCATTCATCTGAAACATCAGGTGCGGGTAAATAATTAGTAAATCCTGTTGCCCATCCTTGAAAAATCGGATTGACAATATTATTAGATGAAACTACGCCTAAGCCATCAGTTCCCACAAATCCAGGAATTCCTGAGTCTATTTTACCGGGGTCATTTGTTGAACCTGAAAAAGTTTGAGCAATGGCTTGATTAGGTGAAAGCGCTAAATTTAAGGTGACTAGAGTTAAGCTAATTTGGCCAAACACATTAACTTTCATCGCTTTTTCTCCAAAATTTGTAGATACTTTATTGAGGGATAATGTAATCATGAAGACATAGGAATTCTGCCTCACTTGCTGAACAAGTCAGTTACAGGGAAAAAGATAAGGCAAATTAATTGGATTAGATTTGTAACTAGAAAATCAAAGAAAAAGATCCTTATTTCTGCTTCAATATGGTAATTGAACGGCAAACAATTACTTTGAGGATGATTTCACCATTGCCACAAGAACAAAACCATGAATCAAAGATAGTCCTAATACCCAAAGTGTATTTTTGAGAAAAATGCGCCATAAGATGGAAGAAATTAGCCCTTGACCCCCCATTAACCAAGCAATTATCACAATTGCCCCTTGATAAAGAATAGAACCAGCGATGAGACTGAAAATCAACCAGAGACAGTATCCCACCAAACGGTTACAAAATGTTGGTCTAAGGGTGACTAAACCGGTGACGCATAAGGTTCCGACTCCCATCACTATTCCCCAGATAAAAGCTTCCCACGTTGGAGGATATTGGCGAATAATAAAGCCATAGAGTTGATTAGCCAGCCATATCGCTGTGACAGAGATTAAAGCTTTCTGACGAGTCAGGGTGTTCCCTGCTACTACCGAAAAAGCGACTAAAGGGACATGGGGATAAATGAGGCTACTGATACAACCTACTAAGATGAGGCTAAATTGCCAATATTTCGCTTGGGAAACCGCCTTCCAAGTAGCGCTCCATGAAAGCAGTCGAAAAGGGGAGTCATGTCTCACATCTAAGATTATTTTTCTGATTTTTCCAGTTAAAATTACCAATATGTCATCTTGGTCAGAGAATAAGCCCAAAGAGGCTTGGTCTGAAACGGTAACAAATCGGGACGTTCAATATTACGCTAGGGAGAATAGCAAAAGCATTTCCCTAAACATTTACTTAATTCAAATGTATTTACCACAATCTGTACCTCGCAGATAGTAACTAACGTGGACAATTTAATCGGCGGGCATTCTGACTTAGAGAAACGGACATTCCTCATCACAGTTGCGGGACAGCGACGGATTTGCACCATACTTTCCCCATTACCTCTAATGGCTGATCTCCATTGAGAACCGATATCTTACTAATTTATTTTTAGTAGAAGACTAATTTATTTGTCAAAAGACAAGCCGTCAAACTTTGTTATTCATTTTATTACTTTAATAGTTAAAATCTATTTGCGTTTAACCCCTAAACTGATTAAATAAGTAACTCCTGCCACTAAAATAATAGTAGCGCCTGACGTGAGATCAAAAAAGTAGGATAACCATAAGCCAATCGTTGTAAATATGATCCCTAAGCCACTCGAAACGATCATCATTTGCTTAAGATCTTTTACCCATTGTCCCGCTATAGCAGACGGAATGGTTAGTAGTGCAATCACCATAATTATTCCCACAACTTGCATCACCATTACTACAGTTAAAGCAATGGCAACCACTAACATCGAATATAAACTATCTACAGGAACGTTACGAGTTGAGGCATATACAGAATCAAAAGAAATAGCGAGTAATTCCTTATAAAGAAGGATCACCATAACAGCAAGAATACAATCCAACAGTAACATAATTATTAAATCTTGCCGTGGAACAGTTAAAATACTGCCAAATAAATAGCTATCTAATCCTGCTTTATAACCCTTAGTTAAATCAATTAACATAATGCCAATTGCCATCCCCATTGCCCACATTACACCAATGATAGTATCACTGCGCTGTTGGGTTTTTCGCTCAACTAACCCCATTGCTAATGCAGCAATTAAAGCAAAGCCAATGGCTCCCAAAACAGGATTAATTTTTAAAAAATAGCCTAACCCAATACCGCCATAAGCTGCATGAGAAATTCCCCCACTGATAAATACTTTACGATTGACTACCACATAGGTTCCGATCATTCCACAAGCAAGACTTACCAACACACCAGCCATCAGTGCATTGCGCATAAAATTAAATTGTAAGGCTTCAATAATAGAATTAATCATGGGACTAATTAGAGTGAGAATGGGGTGGAAAAACCCGATGGGGAGTACCATGAGCAATTAAATCGATGGGACAATTATAGGTTTGTTCAATCATTTCTGGAGTAATTACTTTATCATTATGATACCATAAACGACGGTTTAAACACCCGACTGTTTTCACATAACTGGACACTGCACCTAAGTCATGGGAAATCATAATAATAGCAATCGATTGATTTAATTCTTTTAACAATTCATAAATGCTATTTTGTCCTTTGGTATCAACATTGGCTGTCGGTTCATCTAATAGTAAAAGTTGGGGTTCAGAAGCTAACGCACGGGCAATATAAACCCGTTGACGTTCTCCTCCTGATAACTCACTAATGGGGCGATCGCATAACTCCCACATTCCTACTTTTTCCAGACTATTTCTGACAATTATTTCATCTTTATTATTATAGCGTTGTAAGAGACGGCGCTTGCCTAATCGTCCCATTCTGACTACATCTTTCACCAGAATGGGAAAGGCTCGATCAAACTCTAATAACTGGGGAACATACCCTAAATAACGTCTTCCTTTAGCCACAGGATAACCCAAGATTTTAATGTCTCCTTTGCTAGGAGCAATCAGTCCTAATAGTACTTTTAGTAAGGTAGTTTTTCCACCCCCATTAGGACCGATTAAACCCATAAAATCTTGTTGATTGACTACCAGATTTATCCCTTCTAAAACAGGCACTTTGTTATAGCCTGCCCAAACATTATGCAGTGTGATTAGTTCAGTCATATCTTAGGGTTTAGATTATTTGATGATCCTTAATCATTTTTCTGAAGGTATGAACTCTTCAGAATTTAGTCAAGAACTTTAGCAAAAGTATTAGAAACCTCCAGTAAGTTTTCTGACCAATTAGGAGCTAATGGATCAATAAAGATGACTTCCCCATTAATTTCTTGAGCTAGGGTTTCTGCTTGTTTAGAACTAAATTCATATTGAGCGAAAATTACTTTAATCTCTTCTTCTTTGGCTTCTTTAACCAGCGCTCCTAATTCAGCAGCACTAGGTTCTTGTCCTCCTACTTCCATTGGAATTTGCTCTAAGTCATAGTCCTGAGCAAAATATCCCCAAGAAGGGTGAAAAACAATAAATTTGCGGTTTTGAACTCCTTCTAAATTTTGACGAATTTGTTGATCTAACTGATCAACTTCTGTGATAAAACTTTGTAGATTAGCTTGATAGTCTGCTTCATTTTCAGGATCTAGTTCTACCAATCCTTGATAAATATTTTGGGCTTGAACTTTCACCAGTTGAGGAGATAACCAGATATGAGGATCTAGAGTTTCTTCTGAATGATCATGGCTATGGGCTTTTTCTGATTCATGGTCGTGATCATGGTCTTTTTCTGATTCATGATCGTGATGATCATGGTCTTTTTCTGCTTCATGATCGTGATGATCATGATGATGCTCAACCATTTCGATTTTGTCAATTCCTTGTGCAGAATCAATAATCGTCATATTAGGATTGGCACTTTTAAATTTTTCCATCCAAGCCTGTTCAAATTCCACCCCAACACTAACATAAGCCTCTGCTTCACTTAAGGCTTTTAATTGTTGTGGTTTGGGTTCATAACCATGAGGTTCACTCCCTGGTTCTACCATTACATTAACCTGAACCCGATCACCCCCAATTTTTTCGACAAGGTATTCTTGGGGCGCAATACTTACAGTAACATCTAAAGTTTCACTGTCGGTTGCAGGAGTTGTCGTCTGAGTCTCATTAATTGACTCTGTTGGACGTGGACCACAACCTGCTAATATATTAAGACTGACCAAAAAAGTTAACAAGCTTGTTCTAAAATAGTTCATCTGTTTCTGTTGAGAAATATTGCTGGATTGACTGAAAATGATAATCATTATCATTATACAAAATATTTGATTCGTGGCTCCCAATTTACGAACTAATCCACAGAGTAATAATACGACAAGGGTTGGCTTCTGCAATGGTACCTATCAAGTCCTGTTTCTTCTCAGTCGGGGATATAACCCTGAATAAGTTTATTGAAATATATTGAGTTAAGGTTAAAGTCATAGACCCGAATTTCTCACAACCTGAATGTATCAAAGATACTCAACCATACCTTGCATTTCTTGAGGAGACATCACTTCATAAATTAAGATTAAACTACGGATTATCTCTCCAAGGGAACGACTGCCCTTTTTAGAAAAAGCAATCCCATAATGAGTATGATCTTGACTGGCAATTTTAAGAAAATCTGTGTCATGGGTGACAATCACTCGTTTTTATGACTTGACAAAGGCTAACTGTAACGAATCCGATGTTCCTGCCATTTTCATTTCAAAGGTTGTTGTAACATTAATGCCTTGACTACGAAGGGCTAGGGCAACATCAGGGTCAACATTTTCATCTAAATTATAGCGAATCCGTTCACTCACTCTCTAATTTCCTCAACTTTTGCTGTAACCGAGAAGGATGATTTTTCTGAAACTCATCAGCAAAGGCTTCTTCAAGGGCAATTTGTTGGTCAATTGTCTCTTGATGCTCGTAATAATAGGACATAGCAGCATAAACCGCCGCAAGGGATAGATGGTATTTCCCCGCAATTAATTCCAATGACTGCCCCATTTTCAGATACATAATGGCAATTTCAGCAACTGTTATCCGACTACCGACAATATGGGGTTTACCTTTGCGAATATCTGGGTTTATTGAAATATGTTGAGTTAAGGTTAAGGTCATAAAACAGTTATCAGTCAATAGTGACCAGTTACCAGTGAACAGTAATTAGTTAACAGTGATCTTTTAGACAACTTCATCATAATCTAAAAAAGGAAGGCTCTTACAACCTTCCTCACACCTGTCGCTTCGCTCCAATTCAAAATTTAAAATTAAAAAAGAAGTAGCGATATTTATTGTTTAGAACTCACCATTAAGAATAAATCCTTAAAATCCTTAAATCCTGTAAATCCTGATTCAGACATTTATTTGCGTTTACGAGTCACAACTCCTAACAAACCGACCCCAATTAAGCCTAACAAGGTACTGGGTTCAGGCGTTGTAGCTGCATCAGATTCACCGAAGGCGACCCCACTAATCCCGTTCCACCTGAAAAACCTCCATTGCTTGTATTAGAAAAACGGAAAAACTGAGCAGTTGTTGGGGCAAACGTGAAGGTCTGTGCTGGATAGTTGGGAGGGTTAATACCACCATTCACAGAAAAAGAACCAAGGGCAATAGGGCTAGAAAAATCAGATATTGATAAACGCTCGTATTCTACCCCCCCGCCCTCATATTTTGTCAATAAATCTCTTATTTTTAATAGATAAAGGCAGATAAAGCCACTCAGAGAGAGCTTTAAAGGGTTGGGAATTTATCCAGAGGGTCAAATCTTAAATTAATCTGTAATAACTGGGGATGTGCTGAATATTGGGGTAAGGATTTCATCTTGTACCCTCACCCCCAACCCTCTCCCTGATAGAGAGGGGAGTCTTGTTGAGGATGGGGAGGACTTCAACCTTTTGACTTTTCTATGTCTTAATTATGAAAGTTTGATAAGCTAGGGAGTGAGAAACGACTGTTTTCAATCTAGATGGAGTTTATGTCAATTATTCTTACTCTTGAACAAGAAAACTTTGTTAAAGAAAAGCTAAAAACGGGAAGATATCAAAGCATTAATGAAGTGATTTCCGAAGCTTTTCACCTATTAGAACAACAAAGTCAAAAACAGCCACCCAATTGTGCTGATGAACAACTATCATGGGAAGAAACCTATCAAGAAATGGCAAAGGAAAAAGAAGACTGGTCAGACTGGGATGTTACCCTTTCTGATGGATTAGAAGAGGATATTAATCTTGAATCCTAAACGATATCAAATTTATTTAGCTGATTTGAATCCTACAACGGGCAGTGAAATTAATAAAGTTCGTCCTGTTGTGGTTATTAGTCAAAATGAGATGAATGATCGTCTAGAAACCATCGTTATTTGTCCCTTAACTTCAAAACTGCATCCTAAATGGCGTAGTCGTCTGTTGATAAGTTGTATGGGTAAACCTGCTGAAATTGCAGTTGATCAAATTAGGACAATTAGTAAACAGCGATTAATTAAAAAGATAGATAACTTGTCTGACGAAAAAGCTCAAATGTTAAGAGATTTAATTACACAAATGTATGGAAGTTAAACAATTTTATCCATTAAATCTAAAAGATGATTATAATGATTAACAATCCTTTACTCATCCTTAGTTTGAAAGAAGCGTATGACTATCGTTAAAGGCATTAAAAAAGGAAAGACTATCGAGTTATTAGAAGATATTAAGATTCCTGATGGTCAGGAAATCCTTATTGAACTTCAAAAAGAAAACAACATCTTATTAACAGTTTAGCCATTGATGAGAATACTATCAGCTATTTAATGAATCTTCCCCCTCTTCTTCATAAAGATCCTTTTGACCGTCTTCTCATTTGTCATTCACTTCAGTATAATTTGATAATTGTTACCGAAGATAACCCTATCCTTTCTTATCCAAATCTTTCATTCTTTAATTAGTAGCTTATAGGTTAGATTAAGCAACAGCGCAACCCAACATCCTTAAGCTTCGGTTAAGCAAGTCAATTATCTAACCAGATATGGTACGATTGGGATTATTACTATTAGAGCTAAAAAGATGAACAAACTAATCTTAGACAACCTTGATGAAACTATCCATTCTAGTCTAGAACAACAAGCGAAAAAAAACGGACGTTCTCTAGAAGAAGAAGCCAAAGCAATTTTGCGAATCGTATTAGTAGAAACCTCTGAAACTCAAAACAACCTTGCTT
>JBFRWQ010000601.1:0-6467 GCA_051439665.1 Microcystaceae cyanobacterium
GGTTTAATAGATGACCGTCGCTGGCAATTATTCCAAGATAAACAAGGGAATATTATTGCCGAGAAAGAACGGTTACACGAAACTCGAATCAAAGAGAAAGATGAGGTAGGAATTGCGATCGCAACCGATACCCAACAGAAAATTAAAGGGTCAGTTTCTTTGGCAGATTTATTACGTCGTCCCAAATTTCATTATGCTAACTTAGAACAATATAATTTGGGTAATTCTAGTTTAACTCAAGGGGAAAAAGAAGGGGCAGAAATTGATATTAAATACGCTGGTTATTTGAAGCGTCAACAAAATCAAATTGACCAATTAAATCGTTATCGTCAGCGTAATTTACCCCCAGACCTTGATTATATGACTATTGATACCTTATCAATGGAAGCCAGAGAAAAACTTAATAAGGTTAAACCTTTAACGATTGGCCAAGCGTCTCGTATTGGGGGGGTTAATCCTGCGGATGTTAATGCTTTATTGGTGTATTTAGAGTTAAAATTGAACTCGGTTTCTACTTTGAACTCGAACAAGAGACAATAATTTAACAATTGTAGGGTTGACAGTATAGGTTTTCGCTTGCTGTTAAGGGGAAAGTCCAGAAATAATCAAATAAAAAACACGAGAGAAATAAATCCCTCGTGCTTAATCCTAATACTCTAACTTATTTCACTTAATACCTTAGTAGCGAGTTCCACCAGCATTAGGTTTGTGAACAATAAAGCTAACAGTTTGACATTGTTTGATGTTATCAAAACCAATAACTCGGATGTAAGAATTAGGATATACAGAACGACATTCCCGTACTTCTGCTAATACTTCTAGAGAAGAAGATGCACTAAATAAAGTCAATTTCCACATAGTCCAGAAGTGGGTGTCAGGAAGAGGATTTTCTTCAAATTCTACCCCAGGAATAAAGCCTTGATCCAATAAATATTGAACTTGCTTAACAATTTGTTGGTCGGTTAAAGGGGGTAAATAGGAGAGAGTTTCGTAACGACGCTCTTTGGTTAACGTTTTCATGGGTATGATTTTCCTTGGTGGTTAATGAATCAATTTTTAAGACGCTTGCGAATCATCTTCTGTTGACATAGAAGAACGAGTTAGTCTTTCTAACAGTTGACGACGGTGTTCGATATTCGCCTGACTAATGTTGCTGCGTACCATTTCTGGCATAAAATCAAGAATTTGATCAGCAATATGCTCCCTGACTGTCAAAATACGCAACAATAATTCCTTATTGTCCCCCATTAATTCCTCTAAAAAGGCTTCTCCCTGTTGCACATTATGGCAGGCCAAATATTGCCTTAACCAAAGAGATTGGTTGGGGTTGGTTTCTGACAGTTGGTCAATAATGGTACGAACCGCTTGATAGGTCAAGTAGCTCTGTAAAACAGTCGCCGTGTCCTTCGCAATTTTTTTTGGGTACATAGGTTCCAGTTATCAGCGCTCTTAAGGGTTAGACACCACCTAAGAGTCAGTTATCAGTGGTTTGTTATAAGTCAATTGGTAAATTGTACCTATTAACCAACAAACAAGCCAGTTTTACTGTTCACTGATAACCGTTTCCTAAATTTAGAGGGTATCCATTGCCTCGAACTCGAATTTAATTTCTTTCCAGAGTTCACAAGCAGCAGCCAACTCAGGAGACCAACGACAAGCTTCGCGGATCACATCGTTACCTTCACGAGCCAAGCTACGGCCTTCGTTACGGGCTTGGATACAAGCTTCAAGAGCCACACGGTTAGCGGTTGCACCAGGTGCGTTACCCCAAGGGTGTCCTAATGTACCACCACCAAATTGTAAGCAAGAATCATCACCGAAGATTTCTACTAATGCGGGCATGTGCCATACGTGGATACCACCAGATGCAACGGGCATGGTGCCAGGCATAGAAGCGTAGTCTTGGGTGAAGAAAATACCACGAGAGCGATCTTCTTCTACATAGTCTTCACGCATTAAGTCAACGAAGCCCATTGTAATGCCCCGTTCCCCTTCTAGTTTACCAACAACTGTACCAGAGTGCAGGTGATCTCCACCAGAGAGACGTAAACATTTTGCTAAAACACGGAAGTGGATACCATGATTTTTCTGACGGTCAATTACGGCGTGCATTGCACGGTGAATGTGCAGTAATAAGCCGTTATCACGACAATACTTAGCTAAGGTGGTGTTAGCAGTGAAACCACCCGTGATGAAGTCGTGCATGATAATGGGAGTACCGATTTCTTTAGCGAATTCTGCCCGTTTGAGCATTTCTTCGCAAGTTCCGGCAGTTACGTTGAGGTAGTGACCTTTAACTTCATTGCTTTCTGCTTGAGCTTTTTCGATCGCCTCTTGAACGAAGAGGAAGCGATCACGCCAACGCATAAAGGGTTGAGAGTTGATGTTTTCGTCATCTTTGGTGAAGTCTAAGCCACCACGAAGACACTCATAAACTGCACGTCCATAGTTTTTAGCGGATAAACCGAGTTTGGGTTTAATGGTACAGCCTAATAAGGGGCGACCATATTTGTTTAATTTATCCCGTTCAACAGTGATTCCGTGAGGAGGTCCAGGGAAGGTTTTGATCAGCGCAACAGGGAAACGAATATCTTCTAAACGTAAAGCACGTAAAGCTTTAAATCCAAAAACGTTACCGACTAAAGAGGTTAGAACGTTGGTGACAGATCCTTCTTCAAATAAATCTAAAGGATAAGCAATGAAGCAGAAATATTGGTTATCTTCATTGGGAACGGCTTCGATATCGTAGCAACGTCCTTTATACCGATCCAAGTCAGTTAAGTTATCTGTCCAAACCGTTGTCCATGTCCCTGTAGAAGACTCCGCAGCTACCGCAGCCCCTGCTTCTTCGGGGGGGACACCAGGTTGAGGGGTCATCCGAAAACAGGCTAATAGATCAGTATCTTTGGGCGTATATTCGGGCGTATAGTAGGTTAGGCGATAGTCCTGTACACCGGCCTGAAACCCTTTGGATTTGGCTTGTACCATTGAGTTATTCCTCCATAAATTGGTCTTTTTAATTTCTCAGTCAAGCAGCGTGCTAATTAGGGTCAACTAATGTCGCATAACGAGAAAATTTCTATATTCGGTCGTCAGAAGTCTCCTCTGAACCACCGCATTGGGTACTTATCTCCGCTTCGAGTCCTCATCATACCATGACTGTTATCTTGTTTTAACATTCTCTTTGGTCTATCTTTGATTTTTTTAATTACAATTTATGGATACTCTGATTAATTTTTCTGATAAGTCTTTTCACTTAAACTATCCCCTCTCTTTACCTTTTTTTGTCCATATCATAAAGTGGCACGCTGATCCTAAAAAATTTGTAAATATTTACATTAAGAAAACTTAACTTAAGTAGAATTACTCTAAAGATATGTGACGATTCTGATAGTTTGGTCGAGGTAGATTGGTGGGCTGATATTTAAGGCATAAAGTGTCTGGTAAGCTAAGAGGTACGTTTTTCTTGAGGAGTCGCACAATTGGGGGATTATGAAATTTCTGATGGGAGTTGCTGAGTTTGATGCTAATCTAGGGAAATCACTTAGCATTCTTATTACTGTATATGTTGTCTTTAGAACCTAACCAAATAGCAGATATTCGTGCAGGCGCAATTAAAGACTTAAACCAAGCTCAATTAGCAGGATGTGACTTATCAGGGGCTAATTTAGCAGGAATTGACTTTTCAGGGGCTGATTTAGCAGGAGCAAACCTACAGGGGGCTAATCTGGAAAGCGCTATCCTACGGGCTAATTTACGGGGTGTGGATTTAACGGGGGCTAATTTAACCGATACAGACTGTCGTAATGCTGACTTAAGAGGGGCGATTTTACTGGATACTCAAACAAAAGGGATGAGTTTAGCAGGTGCTTTTCTCGCAGGGGCAATTTTAAGCCATTTAGATTTGTCTGATGTGGATTTACGAGGGGCAGATTTACGGGGCGCTAATTTGACTAAAACGATTTTTTTACAAGGAGATTTGAGCAATACTAACCTATCAGGGGCAGATTTATCTGAGGCAGATTTAGAGGAAGCAAACCTCAATGGAGCGCTGTTATTGGGTACAAATTTGCGTAATAGTAATTTATTATGCGTTTTAATGGAACAAGTTATTATGGAAGGGGCGATCTTAGAAGGAACTATTTTACAAGGCACTAATTTGTCATAAGGTATCTTATAATTGGGGTCAAACGGGTTCAGGAATCTTGAAGGATAACTATGAAAATTTCGGGAAATAAGCGCAGTTTTTGGGTCTATTTTGGCTTAATTTGTATGATAGCCGCCTTGATCCTATTTTCGGTGTTGCCCCTTGTCAGCGCTATTGTTAAGGAACAAAAGCAGCCTAACACAGTAACAGTGATGGATACTCGCTTAGAACAAGAAGCGCTAGGATACCAGTTAGTGATTGAACGGGAACCAGATAATCAAACAGCTTTAAGAGGATTATTAGAGATTCGTTTACAACAGGGGAATTTAGAGGGCGTAGTTGATCCCCTCACTCGTTTAAGTCAACTTAACCCCAATCTGATCGACTATTCCCTATTACTTGCCCAAACCCAAGCCCAATTACAAGATTATCAAGGGGCGCAACTGACGTATCAAAAAGCCTTACAAAATAATCCCACCAATCCTCTGATTTTGAAAAGTTGGACAGATATGTTAATTAGTCAAAATCAAGCTAATGAAGCGATTGCTGTGGTACAACGTCAGTTAAATCAGCCCAATCTGACTGATAAAACCGCTTTACAATTGCTATTAGGAGAGATTTATACCAGTCAAGGGCAGACAGAAGAAGCGATCGCAGCTTATAATCAAGCCATTACCATCGATAAACAAGATTTTCGCCCTGTTTTAGCCAAAGCTATTTTGTTACAGCAACAGAAGAATCCTTCTGCGGATATACTCTTTCGACAGGCTATTGAATTAGCCCCACTTCAATATAAGGATCAAATTAAAGAACTGGCAACCAGTTAACCATAACTCATAGTTAGAAATTTAAAGGCAAAAATTGAAATAATTTGGTAATTATAGCAATTTTCTTGTTTTCCTGCCCCCTAACCCCTGCTTACTGCCTCAAAGCCCTAACCTAACAAGATGACATGAAAAGTCAGGTGAAAGGTTGTAGTCAGTGTCTGAGAAATGTAACAATTAGTTAACAGTCCATGAAATTGTTATTAAGGATCAGGGAATGAAAATTGCGATCGCAGGTTCCGGTTTAGCGGGAATGGTAACGGCCATCGAATTGGTTGACGCAGGGTGTGAAGTAGAAATCTTTGAAGCCCGTCCCTTTGTGGGTGGAAAAGTAGGCAGTTGGGTAGATGAAGACGGAAATCACATTGAAATGGGGTTGCACGTCTTTTTTGGCTGCTATTACAATCTTTTTGAGATTATGGGCAAGGTAGGGGCGCTTGATAACCTTCGTTTAAAAGAACATACCCACACCTTTATCAACGAAGGAGGAAGAGTCGGCGAGTTAGACTTTCGTTTCCTTACGGGTGCGCCCTTTAATGGCTTAAAAGCCTTCTTTACCACCTCTCAGCTTTCTACTATTGATAAAATGGCTAATTCCCTAGCACTGGGGACAAGTCCCATTGTCAGGGGGTTAATTGACTTTGAAGGGGCAATGAAAACGATTCGGGATCTTGATAAAATTAGTTTTGCCGATTGGTTTCGCAGTCATGGGGGAAATAACGGTAGTCTAAAACGGATGTGGAATCCCATTGCTTATGCGTTAGGCTTTATTGATACGGAAAATATCTCAGCCCGTTGTATGTTGACTATTTTTCAGCTATTTGCAGCAAAAACGGAAGCCTCAGTCTTGCGGATGTTGGAAGGTTCACCCCATACTTATTTACATAAACCCATTGTTAACTATTTAGAGGAAAGAGGGGCAAAAATTCATACTCGTCGTCAGGTACGGGAATTACAATATACCGAAAAAGATGGAGAAATGTGGATAACGGGGATGAAGGTAGCCAATGGGGAACAAGTAGAAACCATTAAGGCTGATGCTTATGTCTGTGCCTTAGATGTGCCAGGGATTCAGCGCTTATTACCCCAAGATTGGCGCAAACTGTCGATGTTTGATAATATTTACCAATTAGAAGCTGTTCCTGTTGCTACGGTACAACTACGCTTTGATGGTTGGGTAACGGAATTAAATGATCCCGAAAAACGGAAACAATTAGAAAAAGCAGAAGGAATTGATAATTTACTTTATACCGCAGATGCAGACTTCTCTTGCTTTTCTGATCTAGCGCTTTCTAGTCCTGGGGACTATTATCGAGAAGGGGAAGGATCATTATTACAGTTAGTGTTAACCCCTGGTGATCCCTTTATTAAAGCGAAAAATGAGGAGATTGCCCATCATGTGCTTGAACAAGTGCATCAATTATTCCCATCCTCACGGGAACTGAATATGACCTGGTATAGTGTGGTTAAGCTGGCTCAATCCTTGTATCGAGAAG
>JBFRWQ010000602.1:0-9050 GCA_051439665.1 Microcystaceae cyanobacterium
TAACATCCTCAGTTGGGTTAAAACTGACGATTTCTTGTCAATCTATTTGCCGAAAAATGGTATCGTTGTGGCGCTCGTTGTGGCGCTCGTTGTTGGGCTCGTTGTTGGGCTTTAGCCCTTCCCTTAAGAATCTATTGTGGTGAAGACCATCTAAAAATATACAATTATAATATAAAAACCTTAAAAAATTAAAAGTTATAAGGTTGCCCTATAAATATATTTGTTTCTAATTTCTTCTACAAGTTTTAACAAGAAAGCCTCAAGATGGCTGTTAGTTCAATTTATTGAACGCTACTTATTAGCCTTGTCAATTCATTGCAAGGCGGGTGTCTAGGAGAGTGCAATCTCTTTTTTTAGTATTTGAGCAAAAAATAGACTTGTTCTGATCTTAAAATCATTCAATTGACAGAAAAATATAGCCCCCATTAGACATTATTCTTGCTTCAGTTGTTCTAAGACTTCCTTAGTAAAAATACTATCAATTGAATCACCTGCTTTCAGTTGCTCAATCCATTTTTGACGAGTATTTCTATACTCTATATCTTTATTTTCATCTTGAACAAAAGCTTGAAAATCTGATATTGCCCCCTTTCTATCACCAGTTAAAGCTCTGACTAATCCACGACTATCTTGCCAACTTGTTTTGTCTTCATCAGAAGCCTTGTTAACAGCCTGTTCGCAAGCATCTAAAACATCTTGAGCATAGCCATAAATTCCCCCAAACCAACATAAAATATTCCATGATTGTGCATCAATTTCTAAATAAGGATCAATTTTTTGTGCTTGTTCATACAAAAGCATTGTTCCTTTAATTGAGCCTAATTGTGCTATTTCTGCACCTTTTTCAACGAAGCTCTCAGCTAAATCTTCTCGATAAATATCTTGTTTATCTAATTTTTCAGCTTTAATTAACTGTTCCAATTCTGTAAATTTAGCTTGAGCAGATTTAGTAGCGCCAATTATTGCTAAACGTTCAGCTTCTTCTAAATATGCTAGGGCAATGGTCGTCATTAACTCAGTTCTTAGCTTCGGTATATTAAGCTCAGGGTGATCGGAATTTAATTTTTTAAGTTTATTTAATTTAGCCTTAACCGTTTTCAAATTCCCTTCCTCAGCTTGTTGGCGACTCACAGCAATTAATCTTTGTTCAACATAAGTAATAACTTTTTGTTCGTTATCACGAAGATCAAGTTCTGGATTAAAACGTTGTGCTTTTTTAAATTTCTGTATAGGTTCTTTAATATCTTCAATATCTTTTTTGGTTCTAGCGATGGCTAACCCCTGTCTCACTAAAAAGTCGGCTTTTTCTTCTGGTTGCCAACCCCCCACATCCATGCAAGCTTTAACCGCCCCGTCTAAGGCCAATTGCTCTTGTTCTGATTCTTTTCCAGAAGCAGGTAAGGCAAAATCTGGGTCTAAGCGTAACCAACCACAAGCATAAGCCACCCAATCTTGCCATGCAGCACGCCACACCTTAATCGTGTTGTCCCAACTGCCAGAGACAATATATCTCCCGTCTGGGCTAAAGGCCACTGACCTAACATAATTTTGATGACCTCTGAAGGTGTGGATGGCAGCTTCCCCACCATTGACTCGGTCCCACACCTTAATCGTCTTGTCATCACTGCCAGAGACAATATATCTCCCGTCTGGGCTAAAGGCCACTGACCTAACATAATCTTGATGACCTCTGAAGGTTGACTGTCTGGGGGTTTGTTCAACTGTCTCAAGCAGCACACTATAGTTTTCAGCTATTAAGTGAGTTTTATTGAATGCTAAGTTATTCTCCACATTGTCTAGAGCAAGGACTAGCTGCTTAGTATGTTCAGGATTGTCTAGTTGTAGCTTGACTAAATTAGCTTGAGCAACGACTCCCTTCTTTTGCGCTTCTATTTTCTGTCGATTGGCATTAAGCGCTGCAGAAACGCTCAAAGCGACAAGCGCCAACATTGCCCCCATGAATCCTCGCTGTATCCATTTATTTCTCCTTACTTTATGGCGAGTTTGTCTAATAAATTCCTCTGCTATCCCATCCAACATTCCCAATTCACCATACTCTTCAAGGTAATTCTCCGCCACTGCCAACCCTGCCACTTGCCATAAATCTCCCCCTTCCTTCCATTGCAGCGCTGCTTGCTCAATTCGGCGGGCGGTAATCATCCCTTCTTGATATTGCTGTTTCCAGTCCCCTAATCTTTGCCAATTTCTTATCAATGCTTCATGCACCACATCAATCACTACCTCAGATCTCGATTTTTTCCCTACCTTATTAAGGCTTGGACTGTTATCAACAGATATTTCCTCACGACTCACCAAGGGGATTAAATCTTGAGATATTTTTGTGCCACTATCACTGCGAATTAACAGACGATTTTCCTCATTGGCTAAGAGACTGGTTACATCATTGAGAATCGCCAAAGAATGATGAGAATTGACTAAATCTCCCAACTTAACCCGACGACGAGCATCAAAGGTATCTCCCACCTGCGTCAATTCCAGAAAAATCCGCTTGGCTACCTTTTGATAGTCAGGGGATAAACTCTGATAAATGGCCTCAGCCCGCTTTTCCAGTGTTCCTTTAATTCCTCCTAACTTTTCATAGACAGATAAACGCAATACTGTTTCCTGATTTTTCAACCAGGTTTCTTTCCATAATTCTGTTAAGGCATATTGCAAGAGGGGTAAACTGCCTGGATAATCTTCTACATCATTAATTAACTGCTGTTTTAATCTTTCTTCAATCTCTAACCCCACCACCTTAGCTGGTTGTACGATTGCTTCTTCGATCTCTTCACGATTAAGATGGGGAACAATCACCTTACTCATCGCTTCATCAAAGAGAGGAAATTCCTTTAAGCGTCCCCGAAAGTCATCTCGCATGGCAATAATAATCTTCAGATTAGGGTGCGCCGATCTTAATCGCATTAAGCGCTCAATAAATGCCTTTCTTGTTGGCTCATCACACATGGTGAAACATTCTTCAAATTGATCAATCATCATGATGATGGGAATCTCTTTTCCCCAATTCTGAAAATGAGAAGAAAGAAGAGACTGGGAGAGTTGGCTTAATGGTTTATCGGTTGGATTAAAGGGGGGTATATAATGCCAGTTATTACTGCTTACTCGATTGGCGATCACTGCACCTCGTTTGAGCTTATATAACAATCCTGCTCGCATTAAGGAAGATTTACCACTGCCTGATGCTCCTAACACCCCAATTAAGCTGATTTTATCCTTTTGCACTGCTTTCATTAACTTAGCGATTAATTGACTTCTGCCATAAAAAAACTGAGCATCCTTTTCCTGAAAATAACTTAAAGAGATATAAGGACATCGATCACTAAAATAACGAGGGTGTAAAGTAGTGAGGGGGATTGGTGAATCTGAGGTACGATATTGAAACCTTTGCCCGTATTGGGGCTGATTATTCTCTAAAAACTGACACAGACTATGACTATCCACTCTTTCATCCGTTTTTCCTTGGGGATTTAATCCTTCTTTTAATCTTGTCGTTAATTCTCCCTGTTGATAACTGGTGAAGGCTTCATTATAAGACGTAGTAGCTGTCACAAAGCAATAGCGCTTATTATCAGGACAATAATTGAATAATTCCCCACTAAAACAACAATCTAACCAGACAATCACTTCTTTTACCTTACTTTCTTCGATTTTTTCCCCTAACCAACTCATAGGGATTCCTTCACGTCCCTCTTTGTTTGGTCTGCGATCGCTGGTGGCCAGATATACCTCTACCTTACCATCTATTTCCTTACGCACCCCATGTCCTGAAAAGAAGAAAAAAGCGGTATCAGGAGGATTATTATCAGGGGGAGTGAGCAATTCGGTGATCGCTTTCTCTAATTCTGCTTGTTTAACCACCTCATCACTTTTTACCCTTTGTGCTGACTTTCCTTGTTGAGTATTGTCTTGTTCACAGGGAATTCGTTCAATAAAAATTTGTTGATGTTCCCCATAAGCTTCAAAGAGAGAAGCAATGACTTCTGCATCCTTAGAGGGTGCAGGTAGGGATTTTAAGCCTGATTTTCGACTATAGTAGTCAATACCGATGATTTTTGCCGTTGATTGCCAATTTAGAGTCATATTTTAACAAAATTCACGAATTAATGCTATCAAGTTAATCTAAGATAACCTCAGTTTCGGTTTAAGATAACACCTAATAATAATTCAAACCTCAATTTCAGTGGCAATGACTGTAACAATCATTTAAGATTCATAAATGTTTCTAATTCCCATAAATTCAGAAGAACCCTAAGAATTTTTACTGCAATGACCAATCTAAAGCCACACTTTAAACAAATATGACAAATTGAGTCAAGAAAGTTAATCTAGGATAGTATGTAATTATCCTACTCGCCTTTATCTTCTCAGCTATGTCCGTAACAATTAACCATACCCTACTGGCCTATCTCCTCGCCTTAAAAGATCAGTCTGTTGCTCTTTCCGCCAGCGATAAAGAAAACTTACAAGAATTTGCCAAAGAATTTCGTAGCAGTCATCCTGATGAACTAGAAAGCGATATTGAACCCCTTTTAAAGGAAACAATTGCTGAGAATGGTCAACTTAACCAACTCTTTCAAACCTATCATCAGAAACTTTCCCTATTAACAGAAATTCCCCCTAATTTACTCCCTAACTTTGATAGTCTTAACCAATTAGAACAACAATTAAACAATCAATCGTCGCAATTGGCCAAGAGTGATATTCCTGATATTCCTGATGATACAACACCAGAAGGACAAGCAGCCATCTTGAATAATTCGGTTATTCTGATCTCAGAGTCAGAAGAACCTGAAAAAAGCACTGAACAACTCCAGTGGATTGATAAACTGAAACAATGGCTTGGCTAAAAGAGTCCTTTTTTAAAAAATAATTTTCTATCTAGAATATGAGTAAGCTATGCTACCCTACAGTTGATCTATTTATTTATGACCTGAGAAGTCCCCTTAACGCTCAAATAGGAATTGATGAATATCGTCAATTTTTTCAATCTAGATTCAAAGAGAAACTAGGAAATCATGCTAAATTTATTGCAGCAGAGGAGGAAAGTGCATACTCAGGCTATCAAACCTTACTCAAACCTAACTTTCTCAAACTAGAAACAGATGAGCTTAAAGGATATTTTTATCCGGTTCTTTTGAATGATACTTATGGGTTATTAATTAACGCTTCAATTGACAATAAAACTGAACCTCAGTTAATTGAATCATCTTTTCCCCTGATCGAACAAGAATTAAATAAATACGGACAAAATCATGAATATTTAACCATTGGACAGACTCAAATTCTATCAGGGTGGTTAACAGAAGGAGAAGCCCAGATAGAACAAATTGCCAAAGACTGTTATAAAAGTTTGGGAAAGAGTGCATCTCAATGGTCTAGCATATTATACGGACAAGGAACATTTTTGACAGGGCATATTTTTGAAATTTGGAAACCTATATCTGAGTATTTAGAGCCTCATGTATTGATCATTCTCTTTCCTGATCAAGAAACCCATGATCAAGCAGCGAAAGATTTATATTTCCGTGATTGGATCAGATTATTTTGTTATCGCCATAAAATTATGTGGACTTATAGCCAAAGTCGCACGATTAAAGATATATTGAAAAATTATTATCGAGAAGTTGAAAGAATAACAGAAAGGCTTAATGATATGCCTAATGATTCTAGCCAATTAGACAAACTACAAATGCGTTTCCAAGAAATTCAATCTATTTTAGATAAATTCACTCGTGATCTACTCAAGCTTAATATTTTAAAAGAAACCATTGAAATCAATTTAGATAATTACGAACAAGTGAGCGAAATTATTAAAGACAAAGCAGGAAAAGAAAGTGATTTGATCTTTCTAGATAAATTTATTAAACTTACTAAAGATAAGTATCTTGAGCAAATTAACAAAGACAAAACCAATATGAAATTAGGATTACAACTGCTAGAAAGTAATATTGGGGCTTTACGCAGTCAAATTGAACTAGAGAAATCTGAGCGTGAGCGTAACTTCCAGAACTTAGTAGCGCTCATTGGTGGGGGAACAGCCGCCATTAATTTATTTGATTTTGAAGGAGAAAAATGTCAAAAAATAGCCGATAGCTGGCCATTTTCTCAATTCGGAAATAATTCTAATCTCTGTAATCAATTTCTTGTTGGTGGTGTTCTTACACCCGTCTTGCTACTCTTTCTAGTTGGCATATTCGCTTTAAGCTTAAAGTGGATTATCAGAAAAGTAACCTGTTAACAACGACTCAATTCCTTTTCTAGAAAGGGTTTTCATTCTTCATTGAGCTATAGTCTAGCTTTTTCTTATTTCCTTTAAGATAACGTGTTTGACATTGATCAAGCTTGAAACGCAGTCATAGCTCATACCATATCTAGTTTATATTCCCCAGTTATCAGTTTTGCTGGTTTCAATTATTCCTCCTCTCCCCACACTCCCCACACTCCCCACCTGCCGATTATTCACCAGGATTAATCTAATTCATAAGTACTAATAAAATAACTTTATGAAGTTTGATTGCAAATGCTTGGTCAGAGGGTCAAACTCGATTTACATTGCAAAGGTTAGAGACATCATTTTTAGTATCCTTCATTTGTTTTTGACCTTTCCTGAAAAGAGAACTCACCTATGAATATTGCCGTAGTGGGCTTAAGCCATAAAACAGCCCCCGTCGAAATCCGCGAAAAACTCAGTATTCAAGAAGCCAAGCTGGAGGAAGCCCTCCATCATCTCAAAGGTTATCCCCACATCCAAGAAGTGGCTATCATCAGCACTTGTAACCGTCTAGAGATTTATGCAGTCGTAACAGAAACGGAAAAGGGAATTATTGAAATTACCCAATTCTTAGCAGAAATAGGGCATATTCCCCTGTATCAACTACGACGCTATCTTTTTATCCTGCTTCATCAAGATGCAGTTCGCCATCTCCTACGAGTAGCGGCGGGCTTAGAAAGCCTAGTGTTAGGAGAAGGGCAAATCTTAGCCCAAGTAAAAACGACCCATAAATTGGCGCAAAAATACAAGGGCATAGGTCGTTTATTAGATAGGCTCTTTAAACAATCGATTACCGCAGGAAAACGGGTGAGAACGGAAACAAATATCGGAACAGGAGCAGTTTCCATTAGTTCTGCTGCCGTTGAATTAGCTGCTGTCAAGGTGGAAAATTTAGGCCAGCACCACATCGCAATTATTGGCGCAGGGAAAATGTCTCGTTTGTTGGTTAAACACCTTGCTGCTAAAGGTGTAAAAGAGATTACAGTGGTTAATCGTTCTAAGCGCCGAGCAGAAGCCTTAGCCCAAGAATTCCCTCAAGTTTCCCTTAATATCGAACTACTGCCAGAAATGATGAATGTGGTTCAATCGTCTGATATGGTTTTTACCAGCACAGGGGCAACTGAACCGATTTTGAACAAAGAAAAGCTAGAATCAGTAGTTACTCAGCCTTTGATGCTGTTTGATATTTCTGTTCCCCGCAACATTGATTCCGATGTGGTAGGAATGGACAAAGTTGAAGCCTATAATGTAGATGATTTAAAGGCAGTAGTGGCGCAAAATTACGAGAGTCGCCGTCAAATGGCACAGGAAGCGGAACTGCTGCTAGAAGAAGAGGTAGAAGCATTTGAATTGTGGTGGCGCTCCCTAGAAACCGTCCCCACCATTAGCTCCTTACGCAATAAAGTAGAAGATATTCGGGAACAGGAATTAGAAAAAGCGCTTTCCCGTTTAGGAACAGAATTTGCTGAAAAACACCAAGAAGTCGTAGAAGCTTTAACCAGAGGAATTGTCAATAAGATTTTACATGAGCCAATGGTTCAACTACGGGCGCAGCAGGATATAGAAGCACGGAAACAATGTCTTCAGTCGTTGCAAATGCTCTTTGATCTTGAAGTAGAAAAACAGTTTGGTTAAGTTTATCACTTTTACCCCTAACCCCCTCTCCTTTGACAGGGAGGGAATAGGGGAGAGTGTGGGGAGCATAAATACCTCAATAAAAACAAAACGCTAACATGACATCTGATACTATTGATCTTGACATCCTCACCGCCCTAAAAGGGACGGTGATTCCTAGACTTCACAATCTAGGTTTCTGCTTCTTAGCAGTTGCCTTGACAGATTTACTCTGCTCAGGTCTTACACTCGCTCCACAGACCGTAACCGCAAGCCCTGCGGCCAAAATGTTTTTAGCTGCGTTGAGATCCCTGTCATGGTGTGTCCCACACTCAGGACAGTCCCATTCTCGAACAGTTAACGGCATTTTTTCGACCATAAACCCACAATTACTACACCGTTTTGAACTAGGAAACCATCTATCTATCTCAATATAGGTTCTCCCATACCAACGGCATTTATAGGCTAATTGTCGGGTGATTTCACCCCAACTGGCATCTGAGATAGCTTGAGCTAGTTTAGGGTTCTTGACCATGTTTTTAACGGCTAAATCTTCCACCACAATCGTTTGGTTTTCACGAACCAGTTGAGTAGTTAGCTTATGTATATGGTCTTTTCGAGTATCGGTAATTTGAGCGTGAATTCTGCCTACTTTTCTTCTCGCTTTTTCCCGATTCTTTGACCCTTTCTGTTTTCGAGAGAGACTTTTCTGCACTTGACGGAGTTTTCGATAGTGTTTTTTTAAGTGTTTAGGATTAGATACTTTTTCTCCATCACTGGTAATTAATAAGCTACTAATTCCTAAGTCAATTCCTATCGCTTTGTCTGTAGGGGGTAAAGGTTTAATAGTTGGGTCGTCAAATCTAAGGGAAATGTGCCAACGTCCTGACGGATGGAGTCTAACTGTTACCGTACTCGGTTCACATCCGTCTGGTATTTGTCTTGACCATCTAATATCTAAGGGGTCTTTACTTTTAGCTAAATAAATTTGTCCCTTTCTATATTTAAAAGCAGACTTGGTAAATTCTGCACTGCCTCCCTGATGTTTTTTCTTAAAGTTAGGATACTTGGTACGACCCGTAAAAAAGTTAGCAAAGGCTGTTTGTAAATGTCTGAGTCCTTGTTGTAAAGGAACGCAACTTAC
>JBFRWQ010000603.1:0-4172 GCA_051439665.1 Microcystaceae cyanobacterium
GTGAGTTGAGCCAATCGTTGACGATTATAGTCTTGCCAGTATTGTTTAATTTCTGCTACATTAGCTAATATATCTTGGTATTCAGCCTCAACTTGCTGTTTATGTGCTTTAATATACGAAAGAACAGCAGAAAGTTCAGATTCAGTTAGATTAAAGGTATCACGAATAAACTTAGGGGGATAGTTAGCTTTGAGATAATCCATGACATCGTAAAGAGTGATGCGAGTACCAGAAAGAGTTAAACCTCGCTCTGTACGGATAATTGGGTGCTGACCATTAGCGATCGAATTCATAAGGCAATTCCTCTCCCATCGTAACTAATTTGATTCTATCCTATCCAAATGGCTCAATAATGAGAAGATAGGTTGAGAACAGGTGAACGAGAGATGAGTTATAATGAGTGAAACCCCACCGAGGCTTAGACAACTTGCGGTAGGGTTTCGGACAACATTTCTGTTAAAGCTATGGTAACAAATTTTCTCTCCAATCGCCATCTTCAAGAATGGGCTAACAGTGGGGTTAAAGCTGAATTAACTCGATTAAACGTAAAAACTCTCATGGGAACAAGTCCTTATGAGTACTTATGTTACTCAGAGGGATTAGAGCGTCGAAATGACGGAAGATTGAGCGAAAAGTGGTTAAAAAGGTATCGATACACCGAATTAGGGGGATGGTGGTGCAGTGGCATTGACATCCTGACAGGAGAAGAAAGTGAGTGGGGATGTTTCAAGCCCGATGTTCCCTATACCTATACAGAGTATGGTCTAGGATTCGACCCAGAGAACCCAAAAATTAAGCGTAAAACCGTAAAATACGAACATCCAGCCAAAACAGCCACAGAAATATTTTGTTTGAAAGTTCTCGAAGAAATCTGGTTAAAAATAGCCAAAAGATACGACATATATCCTTATTGTCCCTTACCAACCCAAGAAAGTCCAAAAATCTATGAAAGCTGTCGGAGAAACCCAGAGTCTCAATTCTGGGCTTATGTGATAGATTCAGGGATTCCTATTTCACTGACAGAAGGGGCTAAGAAAGCAGGAAGTTTATTAGAGTCAGGTCATTGTGCGATCGCCGTATCAGGAATTTGGAATGGAATCAGACAGCCAAAAGACGAGTTTGGGCATAAAATAGGCTTACCCTATCTAATCCCTCAACTAAAAATATTTACAGGGGGAGATAGAGAAATCAATCTAGTTTTCGACCATGATGAAAAATGGGAAACTCAGAAGAAAGTCAGACAAGCGATCGAGAAAACAGGAAAGCTACTAGAGTTATCAGGTGCAAAAGTGAAAGTGGTGACATGGCGATCTGGGGAGAAAGGAGTAGATGACTTAATCGTAGCCAAAGGACAGGAATACTATGAATCAGTTTATAATAATCGATTAAATCTATCAGAGTATAAATTAAAGGCTTTTTTAGATTTAACTCCCTATATTTCTCTAAATATTAATGAAAGATATATTCCAGAGAGTTTAGAGATACCTGAAGCTACTAAAGTGATTGGGCTAAGATCCTTACATGGGACGGGAAAAACAGAATGGTTAGCCAATAAAGTGCAAAAATACTTGAATCGAGGGCAAAAAGTCCTAATCATAGTGCATCGTGAGCAATTAGCCCGTGAGTTAGCTCGTCGTTTTGGAATTGACTATCGGACAGAATTAAGAACCTCAGAAACTCAGGGAGTGTTAGGGTATGCGTTATGTATAGATTCGCTGCATCCTTATGCCAAACCAGCCTTTAACGCCGAAAACTGGGCAGATGCAGTGGTGGTGATGGATGAAGTAGAACAAGTCTTGTGGCATTTGTTAAATGGGGGAACGTGCCAGAAGAAGCGGACGCAAATTCTCAAAACTTTTAAGAAATTACTTCAAACGGTGGCTTGTTCGGAATTAGGCAAAATATTTCTAGCAGATGCCGATTTAAGCCCAATTTCGATTAATTATGTTGAGCAGTTAATTGGGTTTAAGGTCAATCGATTTGTGGTTAGTAATAGTTATGTTCCCGTCAATAATCGGCAGTTGTACCGATTTATGGGAAAAAATCCCTCTCAATTGATAGCAAGATTAGAGAATCACTTATTTCAAGGTAAAAAAGCCATTATTCATACGGATGGACAAAAACATAAGAGTGATTGGGGAACTCGAAATCTAGAATCGATAGTTAAGGGAAAATTTCCTCATTTAAGAGTGCTACGAATTGATAGACAAAGTTTAGGGGATAAAAAGAACTCTGCTTATGGTTGTATTGCTCATTTAAACGAGGTTTTGAGCGATTATGACGTGGTGATTTGTTCTCCAGTGATTGAAACAGGGGTAAGTATCGAGTCAGTTGACTTTGAGGGTGTTTTTGTCATCTCTCACGGGGTTCAAACGGTAGATAGTGTGGTTCAAACTATGCAGCGAGTAAGAGGGAATATTCCCCGATATATTTGGGTTAAGGGAAGTAGTCAGCGAATTGGTAATGGAGTGAGTGATTTTCGTTCACTGTTGAGAACGACCCATAAGTTAGCCAATGCGAACATAGCAATGTTACAGAAATTGGGAATTAGTGAAGTAGAGGAAATGGGATTTTATGAGGAGGACTTAGGTGGATGTTCACCGTCACTGGTGGCATGGGGCAAAAGGGCGTGTGTGATTAATCATCAAAATAGCTTTTTTGCCCAATCAGTGTTGAAAAAATTAGAAGCATTGGGATATCAATTGACAATAGATTATGAAGTAGGCGAAGAGCGAATAACTGAAGAAATTAAGCAAATTAAAGCCGAAAACTATCATCGTCATTGTCAGGAAGTAGCGAGCGCAGAATCTTTAACAGATAAAGAGTATGAGATTTTAAGAAACAAACAGGGATTAACAGAGGAAGAAGATAGCCAGTTAGAAAAAGCCACGATGTCCCGTCTTTATACCACAGATGAAGTAACACCAGAGTTGGTAGAAAAGCATGAAGAAGGGTGGTTTATGGCCATACAGCTTCATTATTTTCTGACCGTTGGACAAGAGTATTTAGCCGAAAAAGATAGAAAAGCGGTCTCAAGCTTATCAGAAAGTGATAAGTTTGAAGTATTTAAACCAGACTTTAATAAAGTGACTTTAGGGCTGAAAGTCTTTACTTTACGAGCATTACAGATTGAGCAGTTCTTTGATTCTGGAGCAGAATTCACTCATGGGAAACTGCAAGATTGGTACAAAATGATCACAACGCCCGTCATGAAGTCTCAATTAAGAGCCATTCTAGGGATAAACATTGGAGAAAAAGATACAGCCGTGGGGGTTGCGCAACGAATTTTAAAGCTTTTAGGGGTAAAATTGCAGTATAATCGCAGAGAACGGGTAAATGGACAAGCTGTTCGAGTTTACAAGGGAGTTTTGCTGACGGATGGGCGAGAAGAAGTTTTCTCCCGTTGGTTAAATCAAGAGGGAGAAATGGCCGCTTGATCCACCCCCCCTAAAGTAAATGTTAATGGGGTGAGTGGATCAATTAAGATCAAAGTAAATTCAAGGGGGAAAACTAATGGTTAAAGCAAAGCAGCAGACCCAAAAAGGATTTGGCAAGATTCAGGGGAAATCTACAAGGTCTTCCAAACCGTCTCTTTTTGATGAATTGACAGCTAATCGCTTAGAAATTGAGAAAGAGGTTCTTCAAGAAAGGAAGCAGCGAATTAAGGGGATGAGCAGCGAAGAACTAATGCGATCTCCCCATTGGGTTTATGAGATGGCCAATGAGGAAATAGTAAAAGGAACGCTAAATGAGATGTTAAAGTTCTTATCCGAGAATAATGACCCTTTTGAATTTAATTTGGCGACTTTACAACAAAAAGCTCTCTCTGATGGCGGGATAGATCTCGAAGTGTCTGAGGAAATTTATGAAACTATTGAATATGAGCCAGAGGAGATAGGATAGGATGATGAGGACAAGAGGACAAGACGAGATAGAAACGAAAGAGCGCTCCCTTTTCATTGGTGAGGATGAGAAGAGAGAATAAGTCTGTATCCCTTACAGTGTAAGGAAAAAGACGAGCATGAGTTCAGACAATGAGGAGAAGCTGACGGGGTGACGATGTGGCTAAACAGCTTGCTGTATAATCTCCATAGCCCGTTGCCCCTTTTGATAAAAAGGCAGCTTATTACTATTAATTTTCATTAACTCTTCTACCCAATTTCTCAGAAAAT
>JBFRWQ010000604.1:0-5743 GCA_051439665.1 Microcystaceae cyanobacterium
TCTTGGGATCATATAATATTTAAGATTGAGTAAAAGTCATTTTCAACTCATAAACCCCCTCAGACATCCTCCGTTGTATGGCAAATCCCATCTTTTCAAACACATGAATCATGGCACGATTTTCAAATAATACCTCAGCCGTAAATCCTAATAATCCCGCTTTTTTACCCAAGTAAGTTAAATAAGATAATAATGCTGTGGCAATTCCTTGATTTTGGTAATCATCTCGCACTGCAAACGCAATTTCTGCCGTATGGCTTTCTTCTTCAATACCATATTGTCCCACCCCTAAAATGGTTTCTTTTTCCTCTTCTTCTATGATCGCTAATAAAACCATATCTTGGGTAAAATCAATAATAGACAATTTCTGTAACTGTTGGTGGGGAATATCTTTACGAACGGACATAAAACGGCGATATAAACTCTCATCAGACAGGGAATAAAAGAAGGCTTTTAATAAGGATTCATCGCTAATTTTAGCAGGTCTGATTAATAATTGTAAGCCCGTCGATGTCTTGCGATACACTTCTAGCGCTTCAGGATATTCTCCCTCTTGGCCAGCAATAAATTCTTGATCGGCGTAAATTAAATTCTCTTTTTTGGCCTGTTCAATTAACCACGGCCTAAACTGAGGATGGGCGATCGCAATTAAGGCCATTGCCCGTTCTCTGATATTCTTTCCTTGTAGATAAGCAATACCATACTCGGTCACAACATAGTGAATATCGCCCCGATTTAACGTAACACCTGTTCCTTGGGGTAATAAGGGAACAATGCGGGAAACTTTACCGTTTTCTGCCGTAGATTCTAAGGTTAAAATAGTGCGGCCATGACGAGATAAAACCGCCCCTCTCATAAAGTCTGCTTGTCCACCAATCCCACTATAAAACACTCTACCAATGGATTCCGCCGTGGACTGTCCCGTTAAATCAATGGCAATAGCGCTATTAATGGCAACCATATTATCATTTTGAGCAATAATCAAAGGACTATTAGTATAATCTACCGTTTTAAATTCAATGGCAGGATTATCATCCAGATATTGATAGGTTTCGGCACTTCCCATACAAAAAGTCCCAATGGTTTTATGAGGATTGAGGGTTTTGTGACTATTATCAATCACACCTAATTTGAGCAATTCGACGATACCATCAGAAATTAACTCTGTATGTACCCCTAAATGCTTTTTATCTTTCAAATTAGACAAAACTGCATTGGGAACTGTGCCATATCCCACTTGAATCGTATCTCCATCCTCTACTAATCTTGCCACATATTTGCCAATACGCTGTGAAATCTGGCAATCTGTTGTCTTATCATAGTTTAACAAGGGTTCATCATGGTGCAGAATATAATCTACCTCGTTAAGATGAATAAAGCTATCTCCATGTACTCTAGGCATGGCAGCGTTCATTTGGGTGACGACAAGGGAAGCAGACTCAATGGCAGCTTTCACAATATCTAAACTAATGCCTAAACTCATGTAACCATGATGATCAGGGAGAGAAGTTTGAATTAAAGCAACTTGGAGAGGAACTAAGCCTTTTTTGAATAAATGGGGGACTTGAGATAAGAAAATGGGGGTATAATCAGCTAATCCCTCATTAATCGCTTCACGGGTATGATCCCCAATAAAGAAAGAATTATGGCGAAAATTGCGCTGAAACTTAACATCGGTATAAGGTGCTAATCCTAATGTCCAAACATGGAATATTTCCGTATCAATTAACGCTTTAGGGTGAGATTCTACATAATTGACTAGAGACTTAACAAGATATTGGGGTTCACCACAGGCCGTCCCGATAAAAATGCGATCGCCTCGATGAATCTGGCGAAAAATCTGTTCTTCTGAGACAAATTTACGAGGGTATTGGGATTTTAAGGTGTCTAGATCAATATTGGTCATAATTAAGAATCTTTGAATCCTTGAACAATCAGGTAACTTAATTTTAACGATTTACTAAGGAATCTTGAACGCTGAATTAAACAGTCATATCGTTATCAAAGATCAGTTAAGGGAATTTGTAGAATCTCAATCCAGTTTTTCTTAGGATTAGTAAAAAAGATCAAATTAGAATCAAAAAACAGCATAATCTGTATATTGACGCATTTCAGGCGCTTGAAACCCTAAGACAATATCTTCTTTAGGAATACCTTGTTTTACCAGTTCTTCAGCAATTCTCATTTCTGTCATATTTTGTTCAATCCAAATCTTTCCTTTCTTAATATCTAAGTGTAAAACACAACCATAAACTCTTCGATAACCATCCCATCCCACATTCATCACTTGGTAATGGTCTTGTTGTATATCAAAAACCGTATAACAATCAATTGCTCCATGAGCCACAGGAACAGCAGCATAAGCGGTTAATAATGATTGGATAATACTACGATAAAATGCTAACTTATCCATTGTATAATTACCTCTTGAATTGGGTCATAAATGATTAGTTTGATCTGATATCTTTCTAAGGAAATTTTGGGAAACTCTCGCCTGAAAAAAGATTCATAGGCAACGATAGGAAGAGCTAAATAAAGAATACGAGTCGGTTCACTGATTTCCAACGCAAGGCGATAATTCAAAAACTGTCCTAATGCAGCATGGTAATCAGTTAAAGGTGAGTCACTCAAAAAGCTTTTAATTTCAACGGCAATTTTCTCTTTACCTCGTTCTGCTCCTAATAGTTGTTCTGCTCCTAAATCAATTTCAAATTTAGTTCCTCCAACATCCAATCGCAAGGGATCATCGGTGATCTTCCACTGCTCTTTTTCTAGGGCAGTCCTAACTGTAGCATGAAACTTATCTTTAGCAGCCATGTAAGGATTCAGATCTTGATAACTAATTTAAGGTTGATATATTTCAGTGATTACTCACCTATAGAAGATCTTGCCATTCAAGGATAACAGGATAGGGAAGCGTTAAGGTTCTCGGATCTGATGTATCTAAAGGTAAGTCTAATTGGAGTTTTTGCGATCGCAGCAATTGTGGCCAAATTTTTTGAAAGTCATATTGTCCTACGTTAGGTGCAGGTGCAGCTTCAGCAAACTGATCAGGGGCTGATAAAATCCGATCAGTCATGGTAATAATTAAGGGCTGAGGATGACGAAAGCTCACTAAATCAGGGAAGCCAACTAATCGCAATTCAATGGAGATAATTTGCTCTTTTTTCGTTCTCTTGAATAAGATAACTTGCCAGGGAGCGCCCTGACTATCCCTTAAGCGATGACGAGATTGAGATAAGAGTTGATCAGAGGATTCGGGGTGTGTGCGAATCATTGCGGTTGCAGGGTCCGAAAATCCGCAAAAGAGAGTTAATATTAAGATAAAAAGCCAAAATAAACGCATTTTAGGTTATTTTAAGAGTAATTGTGTCTGATTATCCCGTTGATCAGGTGTTCCATCTGGGCGAATTGCGCCAAATTGCTGAAAATGTTGTCTGACAGAATCAGGAAAATCAGGAAAATCAAATAAATTATCCCCTTCTGCTATATCTGCCCAAAAATTGCGTAATTGTGGCGCATATTGTCGGGCTTCTGCTTCCGATAGATGGAGAGGGGAAGACATCAACAGACGCATCATAAAGGTAAATGAGCGATCGCCCAAATAATTACGGGATGTTTCCGATAACTTAGGAAATTCAGGGATACTATCCACTCGATAAGATTTAATATCTAATTTAAGCGCTTTATTCTCTAAGATTTCCCCATTAATTACCCGATAAGGATGGGGATAACTCACCAATGATCCCGTAGTAATTTCATAAAGGGTATGATCATTGACAATATCCTGTACATGGAGATGACCAGTAAAAATTAGGTTTATTTGATGTTTGTGTAAAATTTCTCGCAACTTTTGAGCATTATCGGACATATAACGCCTCCCTAGCTCATGTTTAGCTTGATTAGGTAGATGTTCAATCAAATTATGATGTACCATCACAAACACAACTTTATCTGTCAGTTGAGGTAACAGATTTTCCAACCAGATCAATTGTTCGTCATCCACATAGCCTAATTGCTTTCCGTCTGGGCTAAATTGATTAGAATTTAAGCCAATCAGTTGTAAATTGGGTAAAATTTCTTGTGTGTAATAAAGCTGTTTAGGGTTGTCATAACCGTGATCTTTATAGTATGCTGAAAAGTCTGCTAAACCAATGGTTTTGTCCGTCGGTAATAGGGTAGGAACATCATGATTTCCTGGGACAACATAAACAGGAAAGGGAAGGGTTTTTAGCTTATTTTGTAACCATTGATGATTTTCTGGTTCACCATCTTGGGTTAAATCACCAGGTAAGAGGAGAAAATCAAGATCTAACTGGGTAAGATGTTCAATTGCCTTTTCAAAAGCAGGAATACTAACTTCTACTAAATGAAAACGTTTTTTATGGTGTTCAATCGTCTGAGGAAGGGCAATATGGAGATCGCTAATAATGGCAAAACGAAAATTCATATCAATTAAATTAAGAGAGTATTAAGGAGGACATGACATTGGCCAGAGTTCGAGTTCGTCAGCACGTTAATCCCTTAAGCCTTAAATATCGTACCCCAATTGTTCCCCTTGTGTGGGATCAAATTTATGAAACCCTAGATCAACCCCTACATTTAGACATCGGTTGTGCGAGAGGAAAATTTCTCTTACAAATGGCACATTTATACCCTAAAATCAACTTTCTAGGGGTAGAGATTCGTAAACCATTGGTGATTGAGGCCAATCAAAAAAAAGAGGAATTGGGGTTAACTAATTTACAGTTTCTCTTTGGTAATATTAATATTGAACCTCATTGTTTATTTGAATCCTTTCCTAAGTCTCAGTTAAAAACTATTTCGATTCAATTTCCTGATCCCTGGTTTAAACAGCGCCATATCAAGCGACGAGTGGTGCAACCTGACTTAGTTGATGCGATCGCTAAATATATTGCTCAAGATGGTATAATTTTCTTACAGTCAGATATTAAAGCAGTGGCGCAACAAATGACTGATTATTTTTCACAACATCCTCAGTTTATCAAACAATATTCAAGTCAATGGTTAGCAGAAAATCCTTTTCCCATTGCCACAGAAAGAGAGATCATGACATTAAATAATAATGAGCCTGTTTATCGTAGTTTATTTCAGGTAAAAGATAATGATTAAAGTTTATACTCAAATTGAGAAAGGAAAAGCATGGTTAGATAAATATCGGGGATCTCATCCTCACTTTGCTTGTGTTTTAGGCTTTACAGAAACAGGGTTAATTGAAGGGATTTCTGCTGCCGGAAAAACTCCGAAAGATCGGCGTTACACTGCGATCGCTGATGCTGAATTCCTTGTTAAAGGCCGTCAAAGTTCTTATGTTTACCCCTTACCTCCCCTGATTGAAGGGGTTTCTCCTGTCTATATCAGTCGTGGCATTTTAGAATCTTTAAAGATACCAATTCACCTATTTAATGCAGGTCTTCCTATTGCGCCTGTTGTCCCTTATATTGATTTACAAGGACAGCCTGCAGCTTGTGTTTCTTCAGGAAAATCGCTACCTTTAAACGTCGTTAAATCTTTATTTCAACAAGGGTTACACTGGGGTAATAAATTAAGTCAAAATCTCCCTAATTCCTATTTAATTATTAGTGAATGTGTTGTTGGGGGAACAACCACAGCCCTAAGTATTTTAACTGGATTAGGAATAGATGCAATGGGAAAAATTAATAGTAGCCATCCTCATTGTAATCATCAACAAAAGGAAAAAATTGTTCAAGCAGGTTTAAGC
>JBFRWQ010000605.1:0-3172 GCA_051439665.1 Microcystaceae cyanobacterium
AATTCTAAGCGCTCAGTAACCTTAACGATCAAGGGATGGGTAGGACAACAACCCCCTATTCATACCCTAACTGTTCCCTATCGTGCTTTCTCCCGTACTTTACAATGGATTCAGCGCCAAGGTGGTCAAATTCTTCACGTTAATCTCCAATCATCTCCTTTTCATGCTCATCCCGTAGAAAAAGATCCCAATAAAACGCCTACTGTGTCAGAAAGCCCTAGTCATTGCTCCCATTTACGCCCAACCTCTGAAGACTCAACTCCCTCCCCTGCTTGTGTCTCTCATCTTTTATCCCTTAATCTTGACACAGAAAAATTTATTACCCTGTCTTCTCGAAGAAATCGCCGTAAAATAAGAATGAATAGGCAAAAAAGATCTCCTGTTCATCCCCAACCCTATCGCCCTAGAAAGGGCAGAAGATAACCGCTATCTTTGATAGTAGGGCTTTTGTGCCTACTTACCTCAACTGCTCATTCTGTTGACCCTTTTTGCTCACTTTGACCGAGAAGTATTGTATGTCATCTTTTTCAGATCTGTCCCGTCATAGTCCTGTCAATTCCACCCCCACTCCCATTCCTACCCCTAGTCATCCTCGCCAAAATCTAGCGATTGGTTTAGTCAAAGGGATCTTTCGGTTAACAGAAGGGGAAATTAATCGAGGTACGCTTCTGGCAGAAAATGGAGATGAGATAGAAGCGGTTTTGTTGGGCAAAATGTTCAGCTTGCTCAAAAAACATATTAGTCTTTCTCAGTCCCATTTATGGGTAGTTTATCCTCGCACCCGACAAGAAAGCGATCGCTTACATTTACAAATTACAGGTGTCTGGGAACCAGAAACCCTACATCCTGATATTCCTAACCCAGAAACTTTTCAACTACAAGATGGCTTTTTCTCAATTCGAGGAGAAGTTGTTTATGCGTCAAAAGAACGGCAGGTGATTATTGTTAAAATTCGTCAATCTCCCAAACAAGATAGCAAGAAAATCAAATTTTTCAAGCTAAAATTACAAGGAATCTTATCGGAAAAGCCTGTCGGTCGTTTTTGGGATCTAACTGTTCAACGACAAGGGAATAACTTAGTAGTCTTAGCAGGAGAAGATTTGGGTTGGTCAATCAAACGTAAACAACCCTTTGCTAAAAAATTTACTAAGAAACGGCCAAGTCGTCCTACCCCAGAAGGCGATCGCTCTAAACCTCGCTTAACTCCTACTCCCAAAATGTCTTCTAAACCAGTTCCGAAAAGAACAAATTAGTTGAAATATTGCGTTAAAACTTGTTGATACTGTTGGTATTCCTCTTTTTTCCAACAGACAAAGATGACTTTTTCTAGCCAAGAATTCTGTTTTAAAAAAGAGATCACTTCCCTCACTGCAATGGGGCAAGATTTTGTAATGGGAAAGCCATGTACACCTGTTGCAATGCAAGGAAAAGCCACTGTCTTGATCTGATATTGTTTAACCAAAGCAAGACTTTGACGATAACAGGATCTCAGTAAATTTTCTTCTTTTTGACCACTAATATTTTTAATCCAGAGGGGTCCATGAGTATGAATAATCCACGAAACAGGTAAGTCATAAGCGGGTGTAATTTTGGCTTCTCCTACATTAAGGGGAATTAGTTTAAGACAATGTTTTTCTAACTGTTTCCCCGCAGCTTTACGAACGGCTGAAGCTACCCCTCCTTTTCCTGAAAGATTACGATTAGTTGCGTTGACAATTGCTTCAACGGGTTGTTGAATTAGATCACCTTGAATTAACTGGATTTGAGGTTTCATTTTGACTTATTATATTTTCTAATATATATTTTATAGAATAGGGAAGAACTCCTGAATAAAAATAATGGCTATCAAGCGCTCCTCCTCTGATGCTCAGTTTCCCCGTCAACGTCCCCAACCCCCTGCAACGTCTAAAGCAAAAGAAAAAGATATTCTGATTCCTGAGCCGTTAGCTGAAGAAAAAAAGGAGAGTAATGAAGATAATATCCGTCCTCAAAGTTTAGAAGAATATATCGGTCAAAAAGACCTTAAAGTAGTTCTCAAAATTGCCATTGATGCTGCTAAAGCAAGGGGAGATGCACTGGAACATTTACTGTTTTATGGTCCCCCTGGTTTGGGAAAAACCACCATGTCCCTGATTCTCGCCTCGGAAATGGGTGTAAATTGCCGCATTACAGCAGCCCCTGCCTTAGAAAGACCGAGAGATATTACTGGGTTATTAATTAGCTTAAAACCAGGGGATATTCTCTTTATTGATGAAATTCATCGCCTCAATCGCATGACAGAAGAACTTCTCTATCCGGCAATGGAAGATTATCGACTGGATATTACGGTGGGGAAGGGAAAATCTGCCAAAATTCGTAGTATTCCCCTACCCCCTTTTACCTTAATTGGTGCAACCACCAAAGTAGGTGCATTAACTTCTCCTTTGCGAGATCGGTTTGGCTTAATCCAACGATTACGCTACTATGAAGTAGATGAATTACAATTGATTATTGAACGGACAGCCACCATTTTGCAAGTTCAGATTAATGAAAAGGGTGCAATAGCGATCGCTCAACGGTCACGAGGAACACCTCGAATTGCTAATCGCCTTTTAAGACGGGTACGAGATTATGCTCAAGTCCAAGGAATCGAGTTAATTACGGAAAATGTGGCAACTGAGGCTTTAAATATTTATCATGTAGATGAAAAAGGCTTAGATTGGACAGACCGCTTAATCTTAGAAACCATGATTGAACAATTTCAAGGGGGGCCAGTGGGAATAGAAGCGATCGCTGCTTCTACGGGAGAGGATAGTAAAACCATTGAGGAGGTTTATGAACCTTATCTGTTGCAGATTGGTTATCTGAACCGTACTCCAAGGGGTAGAGTGGTAACAACAGCAGCTTATCGTCATTTAGCTGTTCGCCGCGAGAAGCCCGACGCTGAATTTGACCCGTAAAAGGGACTCACCCAAATCAGCGTCGGACGGGGCTAATAAGCGTGCGGAAGATGCTTCCGCACACAGCCCCTCATGAATCGAGGACAGGGTATTTGACACAAACCAGCTACTTTATGCTAAGATGGCTTATAAAAAACGCCGTTCACTCTGAATATGCTAAAAGCAGTCAAAGTCAGGTTAGATCCCAATAAAGAAGAACAGCAAAACCTAGAGCAAAGCTTTGGTAATTGCCG
>JBFRWQ010000606.1:0-4331 GCA_051439665.1 Microcystaceae cyanobacterium
GTATCATCCTAACCCTTCCGGCTTTTTTCGTTGGCGCTCCTATAGTTTTGAACCTCAATATCAAGATCAGGTGGTTTATCGTTGGTTAACAGATTCCCAAGCATGGGGATTAGATATCTCTCAACAGTTACAAAAAGGGAATGTTAAGAAGGTTTTCAAACATTTATCAGGGACATGGACCAGTTTAGGATATGGAATTGAAACCAATAGTATGAGTCGTCATTTACCCAATATTTACCAAAAAATGTTACAAGAAGAGTTAAACAGTTAAAATGAGGGCTATAGCATCAGATTATTTAATTAGTCTCAGAGAAAAAAAACGTTTCGATGTCAAATGAGAAGGTTTCTGGCTCTCCTGAGATTGTGGTGGAGAATGTATAATAATATCAAAAATCCTGCGATGGGTTACGGCACAAATCAAAAATTATCAGGTTTTCCTAAAAGTTATCCTGGGTGCCTAACCCATCCTACTATATATAAGTTTTACTTATCACAATAAGTTCAGGAGAGCCTAACTTTATAACCTTGGTTGTTAGCTTCCCAATTCTTTATAAGAGTATAAAGATTAGTTTTAGTAAAGAAGACTTTTTCATAAGCAAGTCTTAATTCTCTTTCAAGTATATTATGTTGGACTTCTCTTGCACTCCTTGTTCCCCAGATTTTACATAAACCAAGAGACAAAATCTGAATGAGATCATGTCCACAGCCAATTTGCCAACTATCATGGCTAATTGTTTCTAATTCTTGGATTTTTTCGCTAATTTCTGTTTCATCAATTTGAGGTTGCTGTGAATTGTTTTTGACGGTTTCAATTAATTTTTCTATGTCAACTATAAGTGTCTTGGGGTCAACTACTTTCATCAATATGATCAGGAACTTGAAAGTTAGAATAATCTTCCTTTTTTAATAATCCCACATTAATTAAAAGCTTACGTTGATTGTCTAATTGATTCAGTTTATTCTGCAACTGTGCGGTGGTAGTTGCTATTTCTGGTATCTGCTGAATTAATATTGTTAAACACTGTTCATTATCAAAAAAAATCTTAAACTCATCAAAAGGAATTGAACGAAGTTCTGAGTATTTAAAGTTAAAAAAGCCGTCAATCAATCTGAGTAAATTGGTTTTTCCGATTCCATTTAAACCATGAATAATAGTAATTCTATCTTCCATATTTAACAGAATTTCATGATTGAATATACCGAAAAGCTTTGTGACGACGATTTTTGTAATTCTCATAACTCGACCTGAGCAGTAAGAGTGATATAATGCTATTTTAGATCATCTTTAATTATCGTTCCAGTTTCCTTAACCGATTGGGAAACGCTATATATAAAATTAAAACTGAGACAGCGATCGCTTAATTCGTTGTCTCTTCTGTTGTCGTAATTATTGCTCCAATTTTGCACTCACTTCTTCTAACTCTAGATTAACTTCTCGAACTTCTAAACGAGCTTTTCTAAGATTAGCTAATAAACGTTTGGACGTTTCAGGATCAGGAATAGGAGGTTGTTGATTCATAGTAAATTCCACTCTAATTTTACTTCTTGAATACTGCGCTCAAGAGCATTTTGCCCTTTGTTTCAAAACAACATATTTTTAATAAAAAAGGTGGGTAAAAAACCCACCCTAACTCAAGTTATACTCTAAGTATTATAATCCTGAATCGCCTTAACGTCTAGCGCTTCATTCTGTAAAGAACGAATAGCTGCAACCGTCGCTTTCGCCCCTGCAATGGTGGTAATAATGGGTAACTTATAGTCAAGTGCAGCCCGTCTGATTTTGCGTCCGTCCATTTGTGGTTCTTCTCCACCAGGGGTATTAATAATAAATTGAATCTGTTTATTTTTGATCCAATCTACCACATGGGGTCGTCCTTCATGGAGTTTTAATACCACTTCTACCCCTTCAATTCCATTATCTGCTAAGACTTTTTGAGTCCCCGCAGTGGCGACAATTTTAAACCCTAAAGCAACTAAATCTTTGGCTACAGGAACAGTTGCAAGTTTATCACGATCGCTCATAGAAATAAACACTGTCCCAGTGGTTGCTAAGTCCACCCCTGCTGCAATTTCCGCCTTAGCAAAGGCTTTCCCAAAGTCACTATCAATTCCCATTACTTCACCTGTTGAGCGCATTTCAGGTCCTAATAAAGTGTCTGCACCAGGGAATTTAGCAAATGGTAAAACGGCTTCTTTGACTGCAATGTGGGTGGGAACAATTTCATCTGTTACCCCTAACTCTTCTAAAGTTTTTCCTGACATGATTAAAGAGGCAATTTTCGCTAATGGCCGTCCTGTTGCTTTGGAAACATAGGGGACAGTGCGAGATGCACGGGGATTTGCTTCTAAGATATATACTTGATCTCCTTGTACCGCATATTGAATGTTCATTAACCCGACAACGTTTAACGCATTGGCCAGTTGTTGAGTCCATTTTCGCAAAGTTTCTAAGACAGAAGGAGAAAGGGATGTAAAGGGAACAGAACAAGCAGAATCACCAGAATGAACCCCTGCTTCCTCGATATGCTCCATAATTCCCCCAATGACCACCTTACCTGTTGGATCTGATAAAGCATCCACATCTACTTCAATGGCGTTTTCAAGGAATTTATCGATTAAAATGGGATGATCTGGTTCAATTTGCACCGCATAGGTCATATAGCGCTCTAATTCTTCATCTGAATAGACTATTTCCATTGCACGACCCCCTAAGACATAGGAAGGACGCACTACCACAGGATAATTAATCTGAGACGCAACCGCAGCCGACTCTTCAAAACTACGAGCAATTCCATTAGGTGGCTGTTTAATCTCTAATTCATGGAGTATTTGCTCAAAGCGCTCTCGATCTTCAGCCGTATCGATGGAATCGGGGGATGTTCCCCAAATTTTGGTCTGTACCGAACAATTGGAACTATCAAGGTATTTTTGCAGAGGAACAGCCAATTTTAAGGGAGTTTGACCACCAAATTGAATGATCACACCCACAGGGTTCTCTGATTCAATGATATTAAGGACATCCTCTTTGGTGAGGGGTTCAAAATAAAGGCGATCGCTGGTATCGTAATCAGTGGAAACGGTTTCTGGGTTAGAATTGACCATAATAGTCTCAAATCCCGCATCAGAGAGGGAAAATGAGGCGTGACAGCAACAATAATCGAATTCTATCCCCTGTCCAATTCGGTTCGGTCCCCCTCCTAAAATCATGACTTTGGATTTATCCGTGGGGGTGACTTCTGTTTCGTCTGGTTCGTAGGTAGAATAGTAATAAGGGGTATAAGCTTCAAATTCAGCAGCACAGGTATCTACCACTTTATAAACAGGAATTACGCCTAATTCTTTGCGATAGGTACGCACTTCATCGTCTTTAGTATGGGTTGCAAAGGCAATCTGATAATCACTGAATCCTTTTTGCTTAATGAAGCGCATTTCTTGAGCGCTAATCTCTCTTAACGGCTTATTCTTGATAAATTTCTCGGTTTCTACTAAATCATAGAGTTTATCTAAAAACCAGACATCAATCGCCGTTAATTCAAAGACTTCCTCCACTGTCATTCCCATTTTAAAAGCGTGGTAAATCGAGTAAACTCGATCTGGATTAGGGGTGCGCAAACTAGCACGAATTTGGGATAAAGAGGGTAAGGTTTCGTTGCGATCGCAGCCAAAGCCATAGCGACCCGTTTCTAAGGATCGTAGCGCTTTTTGGAAAGATTCTTGAAAGGTGCGACCGATGGCCATTGCTTCCCCTACAGACTTCATCTGTGTTGTTAACAAGGGTTCAGCGCCAGGGAATTTTTCAAAGGTAAAGCGAGGAATCTTTGTCACCACATAGTCAATGGTGGGTTCAAAGGATGCAGGGGTTTTCTTGGTAATATCGTTAGAAATTTCGTCTAATGTGTAGCCCACTGCTAATTTAGCGGCAAACTTAGCGATGGGAAACCCGGTTGCTTTCGATGCTAGGGCAGAAGACCGTGATACACGAGGATTCATCTCAATGACAATTACATCACCATTAATGGGGTTAACAGAGAATTGAATGTTAGATCCCCCTGTTTCTACGCCAATTTCTCGGATAATTGCCTGAGAATAGTCTCTCAGTCGTTGATATTCCTTATCAGTTAAGGTTTGTGCAGGTGCAACGGTGATCGAGTCCCCTGTATGTACTCCCATTGGGTCAAAGTTTTCAATAGAACAAATGATCACAACATTATCAGCTAAATCTCGCATCACCTCTAATTCATATTCTTTCCAACCTAAGAGAGATTTTTCCACTAGAATTTGAGAAACAGGAGACATATCTATTCCATATTGTGCCATTTCTTCATATTCTT
>JBFRWQ010000607.1:0-6215 GCA_051439665.1 Microcystaceae cyanobacterium
CCCCCCCCCCTTTTTCATGCTCCGCCGACCCCCGAGATCTACCCTCATTCCATGTCGTCGGCTGGGTCTGTTGTGTATATGCGACTGGGGGTGCGGGGGATGTGTGGGGAGAGGGGGAAGATTTAACTGTTACACGTGCAATGAATGATCCGTTAACTAATCACTGTTTACTGAAATGATCTAAATGATCTAATAGAGTTGTACAATAATTGGTAACTAATTGTTAAAAAATGAAAACTTTCTTAATCTTATCTTAACCATAAGTTAAGGTTGATTCTTAATATTCTTAGTTGAACACTCAACTAAACTCTATCAAATAACCAATTAAATCAACATCAATTTTAACTCAATGGACATTACGGATTCTACCAAAAAACTCATTGCTCAAGTCAAGACACTCAAATCAAAATATACGGATTTGGCTTCTTTAACTTTCATTGATTTCTATTGTCAATGTCGAGAAGGATGTGATTATTTATTTTCCCCAACGGTTAAGCAGTCTGTTCGGATTTTAGACATTTTAATGTGGTTTTTCCAATGTGTAGAAGCTCGTTCACTGATTCCTTTAACAGCATTAATGTGGCGAGATGTGATGGGACCTACATTAGGAGAATATCAAGCCGATGAGAAAACTGAGAAACAAATAGAGACGGTATTGGCTTCTCCTCAACTGAGAGAATCAGTCATGTCTTGGGATCGTCAACCCAGCGCTGATGGAGGGGTTAATTTGATTTTAAGAAACTTACTAGAGGAAATTGAGACAATAGAAGCGCAACAGAAGGCTCAAAAAAAATGAAATAAAGGACTGGAGCAGGTCAGTTTTTTATAAACTAATATACTAATCATTTAAAATGTAGGGTTGGCAAAACCTGAGAAGCCTTTTAAACTAACAAGCAATTGATGTACTTTGCCTATCTTCCCTACCTGCTCACTAATCATGCTATCATGCCAACAATTTATACTTGATCTTAGACTTCCACCATAATGACTAAAATTATTTTAATCGGCGCAGATGGGCAAGTAGGAACAGAATTAAAAACAACCCTATCCCATTTAGGAGAGGTTTATTCCTTCAATCGTTCTACCCTAGATTTAACCAGAAATGAGCAGATTGCTCAAACCATTCAAGAAGTTAAGCCTAACTTGATTGTTAATGCAGCCGCTTATACAGCAGTTGATCAAGCAGAAAGTGAGCCAGACTTAGCCCATCAAATTAATGCGATCGCACCCAAAATTATAGCCACAGAAGCCCAGAAACTTAATGCTTTTTTTCTCCATATTTCAACTGATTATGTCTTTGATGGTCAAAAAAATACTCCTTATTTAGAAACCGATCAAACCAATACTTTAAGCGCTTATGGACAATCAAAATTAGCAGGAGAAACAGGAATTCAAGAAGTAACAGATAACTATTGTATCCTGAGAACTGCATGGGTTTATGGAGTAGCAGGAAAAGGAAATTTTGTCAAGACAATGTTACGATTAGCCAAAGAAAGACCGCAGTTAAAAGTAGTCGTTGATCAAGTAGGTTCACCCACATGGTCTTATGATATTGCCACAACTATTACTCAATTGTCATCCCAACAAGCAACGGGAATTTATCATTTCACTAATAGCGGTGTAACCAGTTGGTACGATTTTGCGATCGCTATTTTTGAAGAAGCCAAAGCGCTAGAGATTCCCCTCAAAATTGAACAAGTTTTTCCGATTACAACGGCTGAATATCCCACCCCTGCTAAACGACCTGCTTACTCGGTTTTATCAGGTAAAAAGATCACTGATATTTTAGGGAATCCACCTCCCTATTGGCGCTCTTCCTTGCGTAAAATGCTGCAACAAATGTACAGTAATAATTAGGGTATTCAGGTCTAATTATGTCAGATATAGATATTGTTGTCATTGGTAGTGGAATCGGTGGCCTTTGCAGCGCTGCGTTATTAGCCAAATATGGCTTTTCTGTCGTGGTATGCGAAAGTCACAATATAGCTGGAGGGGCTGCTCATGGTTTTGAGCGCAATGGCTTTAAATTTGACTCTGGACCCTCTCTTTATTCAGGTTTGTCCTATAGCCCTTCTCCTAACCCCCTCAGACAAGTCCTCGATGCCATAGAAGAAGATGCACAGTGGATTAATTATGACGCATGGGGCTGTTATCTTCCTGAAGGGAATTTTATCGCCCCTATTGGAGAAACCGCATTTGATGGAATATTACAGAAAATAAGAGGACCTGAAGCAGTCAATCAGTGGAAAAAACTACAAAAGGTCATGAAACCTTTAGCTGAAGCCACTTATGCGTTACCGACTTCTTCGGTTCGTCTAGATTTAGGTGCATTATTTACCCTCAGTCCTTATTTGCCCACTTTCCTCCGTCATGGCTGGAATATGGGGCAATTAACGGGTAATTTTGGCGATATTATGGATCAGGTGATTACAGATCCCTTTATTCGTAATTGGCTGGATTTACTCTGTTTTTTATTATCGGGTCTTCCTGCGTCTCAAACCAGCGCTGCAGAGATGGCGTTTATGTTTGGGGATTGGTATCGTCCTGATGTCAAGCTAGATTATCCAATGGGAGGGAGTGAAGGGTTAGTTAATGCTTTAGTCAGAGGGTTAGAAAAATATGGCGGAAAACTACAATTAAATGCCCATGTTGACCAAATTATCCTAGAAAATAATCAAGCAACGGGTGTTATTTTACGAGATAAAACAGTCATAAAAGCCAAGAAAGCCGTTATCTCTAATGCGTCGATTTGGGATACTTTGAACTTACTACCAGAATCATCATCAACTGCTAAATTAAAGCAAGAACGGCAAAAGATGCCCCCTTGTAACAGTTTTATGCACCTTCACTTAGGAATTGACAAAGAAGGCTTACCCCCTGATTTAGAATGTCATTATACAACAGTCGATGATTGGGAAAAAGGGATTAGCGCTCCTCATAACGTGATTGTTCTCTCTATTCCATCGGTTCTTGACCCCTCACTTGCTCCTGCGGGTAAACATACCGTTCATGTTTACACCCCTGCTAATGAACCTTATGCTTTATGGGAAGGAGTTAAGCGCAATAGTCCTGAATATACCCAGTTGAAAAAAGAAAGGGCTGAACCCCTATGGCAAGCATTAGAGCGAATTATCCCTGATATTCGGTCCCGTTGTGAGGTGACACTGGTGGGGACACCTTTAACCCATCAACGGTTTTTGCGACGTTACCGAGGAAGTTATGGTCCAGCAATGGAAGCAGGACGATTTCCCAGTCCCTTAACCCCTGTTTCGGGCTTATATTGCTGTGGGGATTCGGTTTTTCCTGGTATTGGGCTTCCTGCGGTTGCAGCGAGTGGGATGCTGGTGGCTAATACGTTAGCCTCCGTAAGTCAGCAGTTCAAGGTTTTTAGTTAGGGCTTGCTGAAAAAGTCAGACAGGAAAAAGCTCTTTAATAGATGTCATAGGAAGATAAAGATGGCGAGGATTCTCTGGAAATGCTTTAAAGCCGTATTTTTGATAAAAATTTATAGCACTTTTATTGTAAATCTCGCTCTTTGGTAATGTTTCTACGACTACTGCTAAAGAGCCAATTTGTCTAGATACATCTAATGCTCTTTTCAGCGCATCTAATAGCATTAGCTCACCATACTTTTTCCCCTGTTGTCTTTTATCGACAGCAAGGCGGCCTAACAGTGTAGCTGGTAACTGGGGATAACGAGGCAGGTTTTTGGCAAAATCTAGATCTAGACTGTCAATACTAATGGTATAAGCAGATAGTGTATAATATGCCAGAACGTCAGACTTGCTAGAGTCAATGGCATCAATCAAAACATATACTTGAGAGATGTTTTTTTTGAGTTCTGAGATGCCTGCTTCCGAATGTAGTCGTCAAGACGGGTTTCCCCACATGAAAAGCTATTACGGATGTGCTTACTTTTGCTAAGTAACTCTATCTTAAGAACCATTAAATTGACATCATTTTTTTGTATCTTGAAGCGGCTGCTTTTAATTGATCATTTGGTTCTGGAGGATTAACTAGCGCTTCTACAAAAGCTTTACTATCCTCAGTACTGAGTTGAAGGATTTGATGTTTTTTGATAACTTCGTAAGCATGAGCTTGAGCGCTTGCAACAACAAAGTCAGTTATGCTGCGTCCTTCTAACTCAGCCGCTCTTTGTATAAGGTCTTTAATTTCTTGAGTTGTGCGAGCTTCCAGCCTTGCTGTAGCTGGCTTTGAAGAAGTATTAACAACCATGTTGTAAATCCCCTAAACTTTTTAGATGAGTTATATTTTCATGGTACGGCAAATTAACGTTTTGTCAACTTAGCACCTTTATATCAAGCTACCTCACTCAAAAGCCATAACAGATATACGTTGGAGTTTAGACGGAAGTGAAATCCCTAAAATTGAACCACATTCCCAAGCAAAACACTGTATTCTCGATACCTATATCGCAAATCTGATTCACACTATCTATGGAATTTTATGATTCAGGAAATACCTCTACACCCTCTACGTCACCAGTCGGTGATAAGGTAGAAGGATTACTTGGATAGGCTGTCCCATCAAACTTAAGGGTGACATTTTTAGCAGGGAGTCCGCCCCCACTATTCTGAATAATAATATCTCGCCATCCTTGGGTTATATTTTCACTAACAATAACAGGTTCTCTGACTAGAGGAACTTGAGAGACTAAGCGATAATTGTCATCGATTTGTTCAAATACTAATAGGGTACATCCACCTGTGCCGCACCAATAACTACCTATCATAAATACTAGGGCATCTTTTTGCTGATCGCCATTCAGGTCAATTTCTGCTGTTTTATATTTTGTATTTTGAGAAAAGTCTCCTTCTTCCTTTTTAATATAGGATTCAATGGTTTCTGTTAACATAGAATTGTTGCTGGTTTGTGCTTGCAACAGAGTCGGCAAGGTCACACTTGCGAGTAGGGTGAGAATAAGCGCTTGTTTGTTCATATTTTTCAATCCATCAAGCAGATAAACGAAGTTTGATCATATAAAGTATAGTGCTATGCACAAGGCAAAAGTAAGCTAAGAAAGGTTTGATCTTAAGATCATAAGTTGTAGGGTGGGCAGCATCAGTTAATTTCATCTTATCAAACAGGATTTAATGGCTGCCCACCAATGGGTTTAAATGAAACGGATAAGGGGATGGTGGGCTTTTGGGCGAATCATCACATTTTATTCCTTTTCCCTTTTGCCCACCCTACAACTTTTATAACTGCCTACCCTGTAATATAAGTATTATTTCCTTTATTTATTTATACTTTAAAATACTTTCTTTTTCTCTGAAATGCTTCTCTTAAGGTGAGACTGTAGGTTGGGTTAAGCAGCAGCGCAACCCAACATCTTCAACCTTTACTTTTTGTTGGGTTTCCTTCGTCAACCCAACCTACGATGACTTTACTTTTTGTTGAGTTTCCTTCGTCAACTTAACCTACGATGGACGAAAGGGAGTTCTTAAAGAAAGGTCTTTTAACGCCCTTCTTCTGTCAACTTCTGATTTTCCTAAAAATAGGTCTTTCCAGCTAATTTTCCCCCCTTCAAGTTGCTTTAAGGTTTCCTTGGCTTCATCGGTAGAATAGCGATTATGCTTCTCTATCCAACGGCCTAAGCCCTTGCTACAGGTATAATGAGGGTAAGTTTCCTTAAGAAATCCGACTTTTCCTTGACAAACCTCCCTTTCTGTATGTCCATAATCGTCAAACCAGACTTTTCCTTTCTCAAACAGACGCATCTGGTAACGAGGGTATTGGGTACTATAACGAATCCACGTCCCCATAAACATGACTCGTTCAGCTATATAGTAACCGATCGCTTCTTTTCTTTGACTAGCTTCCACACACTCATTGAATAACCCTGGAGTCATTCTTTCATCTGCTTCGAGAATATAAACCCAAGGATGCTTAGTCGTGATATTATTCAACATCCAAGTCCGTTGCTTACCATGACTTTCAAACGGATGTTCAACGATGCGGACAGGGTAGGTAGCAGCAATTTCTCTGGTGCGATCGCTACTACAAGAATCCACCACAATGATATCGTCCGATAACTGGAGAACGGACTCAATGCAAGCTGCAATGTCAATTTCTTCGTTATAGGTCAGAATATAAACGGAAATCATTAATAAACGGTTGTTTAATAGATTTGATATGTGTCTCGTCAAGCTAACATCAAATTCAGATTTCTGTCAATTTATGTAAAAGTATGT
>JBFRWQ010000608.1:0-7272 GCA_051439665.1 Microcystaceae cyanobacterium
TCCTTATCTTGGTTTGTTCCCTACGCAGATTCTACCATTGTAACGATTATTGTCTTAATCACTATTCCTGTTCCTATCCAAATTATTATACAAAATCTTAGACAATTACTATTAGGTGCACCAGACAGTGAGCTACAAACGACAATTAAACAGATTTTGGCATCAGTTTCTCAAGATTTACCAAAAGAAAAATACTGGTTAAGAACAACCCAAATTGGTAATTATATTTTTGTTAGTATCTATTGGTTACTTCCTCCAGACTTTGAAGATTATACTATTAGAGACTGTGATCAGATTAGGGAAACAATTGTAAGCGCTTTTCAGGAAACTTTTTCTGAGTTAATGGTTGATATTATCTTTACCCAAGATGTAAAATGGGCAGAAAATTTAGAAATAAAGACTAATAAATTATGAATTATGAATTGTGAATTATGAATTAAAATCTTTACTTTAAATATAAACTATTTTTTGATGTTTAATATGTTTTATAGATCTCAGTTATCATTGAGGATATGATCTCCACCCTCTTCCCTATGTCAAATAAATTAATGAATCCTAACTCTTCCCTTTCTTTACGCCAAAAATTAGCGACTTATTTTAATGATTTAGAGAATCCTATTAGTATCGGAGTTAATTTAGGTATTTTAGGCTTAATTTTTTTATCCCTTGTTCTTTTTGTCGCAGAAACTTATCCCTTATCTCCAAAATTTGCTCAAATTTGTGCGATCGCAGATTTAATAATATTAGGACTTTTTACCCTAGAATATAGTTTAAGGGTTTGGTGTGCCGAAAATCGCTTAAAGTTCATTTTTAGCTTCTTCGCAATTATTGATTTACTTTCAATTTTACCCCTATTCTTTGGGATTGTTAATCTTAATTTTCTTAGACTTATTCGTTGGTTTCGAGTTCTAAGAATCATCAGATTTGCTAAGTTAGAAGCTTCTTTCTTAAAGCTGCAAAGTCAAGATAGTTTAATTTTTATTGAAGTATTTCTAACTTTATTTTCAGTAATATTTATTTATGCTGGATTAATTTACCAAATTGAACATCTAGCAAATCCAAAGGTGTTTAATGATTTTTTTGATGCCCTTTATTTTACCATTGTTACGATGACAACTGTGGGGTTTGGTGATGTTATCCCTTTATCGGAACAAGGAAGACTATTAACAGTTTTTATGATTTTATCAGGTATTATTTTAATTCCTTGGCAAATTGGTACGTTAACTCAACAGTTATTAAAACTTACTCGTTCTATCTCTAAATATTGTCCCCAGTGTAATTTAATGAACCATGATGCGGATGCTAATTTTTGTAAAATTTGTGGGACAAAATTAGAAAACCAGAATAGTGAATAGTTAAGTTATCAAATATACACTATCAACTGGAGTTTAGACTAACTTATGAGTTTAATATCTGACTTATATGTCGTTCCAGTGATTCTATTTCTTCATGCAATTCTCTTAGCTCGTTTAATGTAGATACTTCTTTAATAAACTCTGACCCATCAGAGTACGAAACCTCATAAACATAGGTCTTTATAGGAGAATCCATTTTAAATGTGGGATTTTCCAGAAAATTACTGGCTGTACTGACAGATTTAAAACATATTGGCTGGGAATTATTCCTGAGAATAAATCGGATTTCTTGAGGCAAGGAAGAGAGAGTTGCTCTGACTCTATCTACATATCCATTGATGACTGTAGTTCCAACCAGTTCATGAAGCTTATCTCGAACTTCTATCTTTTTAAGGTCAGAAAATAATAACTCAAAATTTTCTACTAGCTTGGCTTTTTCCCCTTCAGGCATTTTATCAGGATAATCAATTATCAAACCGCAATCTTGAAAAGCTTGGACTATCTTGGTTTTCGGAATATAAAATAAATCTATTCCTCTCGTTTTAACTAATTCTCTTGCTGGTTTAGTAAAGTCACCGCCAGATATTATCCCTAGAAATCTCGCTGTTGGGTATGTCTCTTTCATTGGCAATAGTTTACCACTATCATCTCTAGCTTTGTCTTTGGAATGTCGGCTTCCTCGACGCCAAAAACATTCAATAAATGCAACAGGAACACCTCTTTTAGTAGCAGAACCTCTTAACTCAAGTACTGCATCATAATCTACTGCATTACCATCAATATCATACCAAATTATTTTTCCAGTTCTGACAGTTCGTTTAACAAAACGTGAATCAACAAAAAGCTCCAATTCTTGACCAACTTTCTGTAATAGTGGAAAGACAAAATATTCTTCAAACCAGTCTCCAACCAGTTGGCCTAGTTTATGTCCAGAAGATGCACTACTTTTAGTCATGATTATCCCTCTACCCAAAGTCTTCCTTCATGTAAAGGAACTGTATGAGTTCTATTTTTCCATTTGATATTTCTATCTCTTAACTTTTCAAAATAAAAATGATTGAAACCATTAGCTAATGCTAATTCTCCTATCCATTTTTCTGCTGGAACATAAACCCCGTAGGGAGCAGAATCACCAACTACAAAACAAATTCTTGCACCTTTAGTCATTACAGTTCTTAGATTTTTCCATATTTTTGCCATATCCAAAAAGTATGCAGCAATCATAGTATGATAAGTTTTTTTCCCTCCTTTTGTTAATCGAATTGCTTCTAGTTTTTTTGTAACTGGCATTAATTCTTTAATGATTGAAACTAATAGAGGTTCTTCCAGAATTTCATCAAGCACTATTTTATCACTGGCAGAATGCTGAGAACATGAGCGCATAATTGTTGGTCTAATAACTGTTTTTAAATCACTCCAGCTATTGATCTCTCCCCAAAACATCATTTCCAATCTTGTTGCATCAGCATAGTCATAGTTATTTGGATATGGAGGTGATGTAATAAGCAAGTTGCATTTGGGTGCGTCTAGAGAGACTCTCACATCTTGTTCGTAAATGTAAGCTGAGTTGACCCATCCTGAAGATTGTACAGTTTTCATATCTGATACCATGAGATCTGTTTTGCCAATAAAAGCATCATAGGCATCAAGAACTTTCGATTTTGACTTATTTGGTAATATATATTGCCACTGAGCCGTGCCAGCTTTACTACATACTCTTAGGATTGAGGTGATATTTAATCGTACTAACTCCCAAATTGGATTGTCATCAGCCAATTCTTCGTAGGAAAATCGCAACCTATCTAAGTTGGTTAGAGCTTCTAAGTCATAACATTTTCCTAATAAATTCGATTCATCATATCTTTGAGTAACTTTTGTCTTTTCTTTTGCTTTTTCTAGAACTGCCTGACACGCTTCCTTAAACTCTCTCTTGTCAAGATACCAAAGATTTTTTGCCTTTGCAATTCGTGTAACAAAAGGATGACCATCAAAACCATAAGCCTTATTTCCCCCAGCACAAGCAGCAAGTGCCGTCGTTCCTGAACCCACAAACGGATCTAAAATTGTTGCTTTTGATCCTAGCTCATCTTCGTATCTTTTGATTTCCGAATTAACCCAATCAGCCGAAAAACCTGCTGAATAACGAAACCACCTGTGTAGTGGTAGTTTCATATTATCTGTAAAAGAGCCTGATCTTGCCTTTAATTTGCTCACTAATTGTCCTAATTTAGTTTTAATGTACTTGTTTATATTTAATGATCCCCAAAAAAGAGTTTCAAGCCTCCAAAGGGAGTAGTAATTCTAAATTCTAAATAGCCCTGCCTAATTGTCGCAAGATAACCAAAGACAGGGCAAGTGAACGACCACAAACAACAGACTTACAGCTTATTAAGATTGAGACCTGCTTCTTTAGCCATTGCTTGCAACCCCTTTTTTTCAAGGGTTTTAATGGCTTTGGTTGATAAGCGTAATCTAACCCAACGATTTCCTTCTGGCCACCAAACTCGCTTCCATTGTAGATTTGCTTCCTGAAGCCGTTTAGTACGACGGTGAGAGTGGGAGACAGCAAAAGCATTATTGGCTTTTTTCCCAGTTAATTGACATTTACGAGCCATGACGAATTCTCCAGATAAATCAATAGATAACATATTTTTTACAAACCTTCATTATACCTGATTTTTTCCGATACCATAAAATGATAATGAGCGCTGCTGACTAACGGTAGAATAGAAAGTTGTTGCCTAATCATCCTGATTTTATGTCTAACAAGTATCATTGCCGTATCCATGTAACGCTGCGCTCCTCTGTTTTAGATCCCGCAGGAACAGCCATTGAATCGGGATTACAACAATTAGGCTATTCTGGTGTGGAAAATGTGAGAATTGGTAAATATATTGAGCTTTATCTCACGGCAACGGATGAAAATACTGCCCAAACTCAAGTAGATCAAATGTGCGATCAACTTTTAGCCAATACAGTGATCGAAAATTATTGCTCTGAACTAACTAAAATTTCAGAAACAGTGGAGGCATAATGAAAACAGGGATTGTGGTATTTCCAGGCTCAAATTGCGATCGTGATGTACAAACCATAACCGATGGTATCTTTTCTCAACCAACCCGCATGGTATGGCACAAAGATACAGATATTGCTGATTTAGAGGTAATTGTCGTTCCTGGTGGCTTTAGTTATGGTGATTATTTGCGGTGTGGTGCGATCGCTCGCTTTTCCCCTGTGATGCAAAGTATTATTGATCATGCTAAGAAGGGAAAATATGTGATCGGTATTTGTAACGGCTTTCAGATTTTAACAGAAGTGGGATTATTGCCAGGCGCTTTGATTCGCAATCGAGAGTTACATTTTATCTGCGATCGCATTCCTGTGCGAGTAGAAAATACCAGCTTAATCTGGACTCGTCATTATACAACTAAACAGGTTATTACCCTTCCCATTGCTCACGGAGAAGGACGATATTATGCGGATACAGAAACGTTAAAGCAACTAGAAGATGAGCAAAGAGTGGTGTTTCGCTATTGTTCCCATTTGGGAGAAACCAATGAAGAGAGTAATCCTAATGGTTCATTAAATCATATCGCAGGGATTACTAATCAAACAGGGAATGTATTAGGTATGATGCCCCATCCTGAGCGAGCAAGTGATAACTTATTAGGAAAAATAGATGGATACTCTCTTTTTGCGAGTTTGTATGAATCGTAAAGCGATAGGCTGTCTTGATCAACAAGAACAATGGGATGATTGACAAACCATCGTCATTGTTGAACGAATTCGCCATCTCTGGAACGAATTTTTACAAAAATTAAAGTTAAAGAAAAGATGAATAATTATTGATAAAATTCTTATTAATGCTATGGTCAGTATGTAACTAGACCCAATAATTTAACCTACGCTGATCTAACCATTTTTCATTAATGACTAGAATTGAATTCAAGCAATGAGGAGTATTTCTATGTTATCCCAAGCAATGATCGATAAATTAAATCAGCAGATTAACTGGGAAGTCTATTCTTCTCACATGTACTTACAGATGGGATCTTGGTGTTCCTACAAATCCCTAGATGGTTGTGCAACTTTCCTGACAAACCATGCAGATGAAGAGATGATGCACATGCGTCGCTTATTCAGCTATCTACAGGAAACAGGTGCATTCGCTATTGTAGGAGGCATGGAAGCTCCTCCTGCTGAATTTGATTCACTGGTAACCATGTTTGAGCAAATTTATGCTCATGAGCAGTTCGTAACCAGTAAAATTAATGAACTTGTTCATTTGGCTAATACAGAACCCGATTATTCAACTCTTCAATTCTTACAATGGTACATTGCTGAACAACATCAAGAAGAGTTTCTGTTTAAAAGCATTTTAGATAAAATCAAACTGATTGGCACAGATGGTCAAGGATTATTCTTCATTGACCAAGAAATAGGCAATTTAGCCCAGAATAAGGGAGCTTTAGAAACAACCAGTAATGCTCCTGCTGCCCCCGCTGCCCCCCAAGCTTAGAGGAGAAAAAATGACTTTAACGAAAATACTCGGAGAAGTCCCTACCTAAAATCTCTTCAACTTCAAAATTAACCAGATTTAGGTAGGGATGAATCCGAGCAATATGTTCGGACAAGTCCGCTTGCGCACCTTGAAAATCAGTCTCGGTCGGACTTGCGAAGCATCGCTTGAGCGGTTATTATCTTATCATCAACCCCAGTTAAAAGTAATGTATCAGGCATACAAACTAAGGATCTACCCAAGCAACGAGCAAAAAACAGCCCTAGCCAAAGCTTTTGGCTGTTGCCGTTGGTTTTGGAACTATAGCCTTAATTTATGCCAACAAACCTATAAAGCAACGGGGAAAGGGCTAACAAGAGGATACATTCAAGGATTGTTACCTCAACTCAAGAAAGAATATCCTTGGCTAACCGATGCTTACTCTCAGTGCTTACAGGTAGTAGCGTTAAACCTATCTAATGCTTATACCAACTTCTTTGAGAAACGAGCTAGATTGCCTAGATTTAAGTCAAAGCATGGTCGTCAATCAATTACCTATCCTCAAGGGAAAGGTTTTGAAGGTGATTACCTCAAACTAGACCGCAAAATCGGGAAAATTTATTGTGTTCGCCATCGTGAGATTGAAGGAACAATCAAAAGTATTACTATTTCCCAAAATCCTGATGGTAAATACTATGTGTCTGTTTTGGTTGATGACCGCAGAGATAAGCCGACTCAATCAGCAGAGGGTAAAGCAATAGGCGTTGACTTAGGATTAACTAATTTTGCCATTACCAGTGATGGTAGTAAATATGATCATCCTAAGCATTTAGCTAAACGTCAACGCAATCTCAAGCGTAAACAGCAAAAGCTTTCTCGTAAAAAGAAAGGTAGCAATAGTCGTCAAAAATCTAGGAGATTAGTCGCTAACGTACACTCTAAAATAGCTAGATGTCGTGAAGATTTTCTGCACAAGCTATCCCGTAAGATAGTCAACGAAAACCAAGTTATTGCGGTAGAAAATCTCAATGTCAAAGGGATGGTACGTAATCGCAATTTAGCTAAAGCAATTAGTGATTGTGGATGGGGGATGTTTTGTACAATGCTAAAATACAAGGCCGAAAATGAAGGGAAAATCTACATCGAAGTGGATAGATTTTTTCCCTCATCTAAGACCTGTAATGTGTGTCTCAATCAAGTTGATAGTTTGCCACTTGATGTTAGAACATGGACTTGTGAGCATTGCCAAACAACCCATGACCGTGACATCAATGCCTCGATCAATATCAGAAATGAAGCCTTACGGATAATCTCGTTAGGAACTAGCGAGACTGCTAATGGAGGGAATGTAAGTCGTCTAGGAGGTAAGATTTCTTGTCTCCTAGATGCAGTTCCCGATCAAGTTAGAAGCCCCAACTA
>JBFRWQ010000609.1:0-4948 GCA_051439665.1 Microcystaceae cyanobacterium
AAAATACTCTACTTAATTTTACCCTAGCGATAGATGCAAGCAAGCAATGGACAAGGGATCAACTTGATGTTTATTTTAAGTTTCTCAATAGTTATGATGATAGCCGAGAGACGAATGATGAAAATCGCATCACTTTTGACGTAATTACCCAATACAAATATTATTATGTTGAGCGTCAATATTTATTCGGCAATTTATCTTATGTACAAGATGATTTTAGTGGCAATGAAAAGCGGTTTAGCTACTTTACAGGCTTAGGGTTTAATGTGTGGCAAAAACCAAGTGATGCGAGAAGCTTAACGATGCAAATAGGATTAGGGGATTTAGTTCGCAATTCTAATATCCGCAATGCCAATGCTAATTTTCCCGTGGCTCAATACGCAGTAATTTATAGAAATTTGTTCTTTACTGATTGGAAGTTTAGGCAATCCTTTATTTTAGAAGTTCCTATTAGTAATACTGCCAATTATTTCGCTGACTCTCAGACAGTTTTGACAATTCCTGCTATTAATAACTGGTCTATTTTTGGCAATTTACACTTTAAATATCTGGGGATTCCTCAAGTTGATGCACCTAACCTATCTACCAGTTTTACAGCAGGGCTAGAATATGAATTCTAGGTAGATATTTTCTGATTAAACCACTCAACAGCCACAGAAAGAGCCTGATCAAGGGAAGACTGGGGAAGTCCTAATTCTTTGACTGCTTTGCTGCTATTATAATACATCAACTGACGAGACATTCTTACCCCATCTAAGGGAACAGATGGTGATTTTCCGAAACGGGATAATATTAATTCATCAATTCCTGCAACCATTAAGGGGATAAGGTAAGGAATCTTGAGCTTAGGAGCGCTTAATCCTGTAATTTGAGATAATTTATCTAATAATTCTTTTAAGGTGAGATTTTGATGTCCTAAGATATAGCGATCGCCTGTTTTACCCTTCTCCAAAGCTAACAAATGTCCCCATGCCACATCCCTGACATCAATTAAATTTAACCCAGTATTAACATAGGCGGGCATCTGACGACGTAAAAAACGAAGAATAATGTCCCCTGTCGGAGTTGGTTTGAGATCATAAGCCCCAATAGGAGTACTAGGGTTAACAATCACCACATCTTGCCCTAATTTAACCCCTTGATGGGCTTCTTGTTCTGCCCAATACTTAGATTGTTTATAATATCCCACCAATTTTTCAACAGGACTTTGATAGGTTTCAGCCACGGGTTGCCCTTGCTTACCTACCCCAATGGCCGCTACCGAACTGGTATAGATCGTGCGTTCTATTCCCACCTCCCTAGCGGCCGCCAAAATATTACGAGTCCCTAACACATTACTGGTGTACAGTTGCTCTTTATCTCGATGCCAAAGGGAATAATGGGCAGCAACATGAAATAAAACTTGACATCCTCGCATTTTTGTGCTTATATCTTCATCATTGAGCGTTCCTCTGACAATTTCGACCTCTAATCCTTTTAAATTGTTGAGGGAACTGGTGGGACGAACCAGCGCTCGAACCTCATACCCTTGTTGCAGTAAAAGGCGAATTAGATTAGCCCCAACAAACCCTGTTCCCCCTGTAACATAAGCTTTGATGGACAAATTAACTATTCCTCCCAATTATATTCTTGTTCAAACCATGAACGAGTCATGGGTTGAGCCACCATTAACCCTTCTCCCCCCAATAATTCTAGGGGATTTCCCTCAATATTGAGCCAAACCGCCTGATTAGGGTTAAGACTGGTAGCTGTATAGAGCAGTTGTTTTAAGCGCCCTGTCATTGAAGCGCTTCCCCCCCCTTCAGTAAATTGACGGGATAAGTCAATATAAATCCCCTCTGAGGTTGTTTTCATACTTAATAAGGTCGTTCCCGACGGAATAGTGGTGGTATAACTGGTAGTATCGGGTCCTGCTAAGAGGATGGTTAAAGCACTTTCTAAGACTTGATCGGGATTTGCAGATTTTTGCGCCATCACAGGGGAAGCTGTTAATTCTGTCGTTTCCCCTTCACTGGATAACCAATAAACTTGTGCTTCTCCTTCAAGGGGGACAGGAGATTGAAGGCGCTCAACCACCTTGGGTAGAATAGGAACAGTCTCAGAGATAGGAGAGCCTATTAAGCTACGGTAAGCCAACCATGCTGCACCACCTCCAGTGACGAGAATGGCTGCCATGATCCCTGCGATAAAGCCAACGGACGAACGCCTTTGATTGCTACGATTTTCCATTATTTTTTGCCTACAATCTCAAATAATCGTTAAATTGAAGATGGTTTACTATACGGACTTGATAGAGGGAGGGTTGATTGTGCCTATTTTATTAGATTGTAACGAAATCGAATTTGTTTCGTGAGAATCGTTAATCTTATAACTCACGGCTTATCTTTTCTTTTTATGATTTAAAGGATAAAAATGTTGAAACCATCCTTGTCGCCAAAAGAAATAGAGCAAACATCCCGCCACAACGCCCATTACGAATAAACACAACGCATAACCCCATCTCCAGTGCAACTCTGGCATATTATCGAAATTCATACCATAAACCCCTGCAATAAAGGTTAAAGGAATAAAAATCGTCGAAATAACCGTTAAAAACTGCATGACTTCATTCATGCGATTACTCATAGAAGATAAGTAAACATCCATTAAACTAGAGGCTAATTCCCGATAAGTTTCCACAATATCCAACAGTTGAATAACGTGATCATAACAATCTCGAAAGTAAAAACGAACCTCATCACTAATAATCGGATAATGGCCTCGGATTAATAAATCTGTTACATTTCTTAATGGCCAAATCGCTCGCCTTAAAGATAATAATTCCCGTCTAACTGCATAGATTTCTTGTAAATACTTATCATGGGGACGACTAACTAATTTATCTTCTAAATGTTCAATGCGATCGCCATAATCTTCAAGCACTGGAAAATAATGGTCAATTAATGCGTCTAAGAGTAAATAAAGTAAATAATCTGAGCCTTTTTGCCGTACTCTTCCTTGATTGGCTTTAATACGATCTCTGACTGTATCAAAGCAGTCTTCTTCATCTTCTTGAAAAGTTAAGAGATAATTTTCCCCCAAAACAAAGCCCACTTGTTCACTTTCAAATCCCATTTCATCAGGGTTTGCTCTAACCATTTGAGCAATAATTACTAATTGTTGATTATAATCTTCTACTTTTGGCCGTTGGGGTGTATTAACCACATCTTCTAATAGTAAAGGATGGAGTTTAAAAATCTCTCCAACCTGCTTTAAAATCGTCTCACTCCCTAATCCTTGGATATCCATCCAAGAGACAGTATTTGTTCCCAGATAAGGAAGTAACCCATTGGGGGTTAAATCCATTTTACGAATAGCGTTATCAGGTTCATAATCAATTAAAATAATACGGGATGGTTGGGCATCAGGTTCAATATTTAAAGTGCCAGGTTCACTTCCTGGTTGATCATAATAATACTCAAAATAATCGTCTTCCTCACCCTCAGTATCTTGACGGAGAGTTGGATCAAAGGCAGAATAGTCGGTAGGAAGATTTTGAGTCATCGGTTATGTGTCAATTTAATTAAATAAATAGCTGCCTTTACTCTAGCTTTAGATTGGGAATTTGGCACAATCTCTTTTGTGATAGGTTAACAATATCTCAGATCTTAATTGAGGTGATCACTTAACCAATTGCTCAAATCTTCAAGGGTATTCAAATCAAATAACGTTTCACTCAACCTTTCTAAAGACTCCATTGATAACTGATTAATGGGTTGTTTGACTGTATCAGGAATCTCTCCTAACTTTCTCGATAACTGTTTGATTAGTAGCGCTTTAATCCCTTCTTCCTTACCCAGCGCTCTTCCTTCTTCGATTCCCTCCTCTTTGCCAATGACAATTCCTTCTTTAATTCCCTCTTTAATTCCCTCTTCCCTACCAATCATTCTTCCTTCTTGTTTTGAGGTTTCTACCACATTATTCAAATCTCTATAATATTTTAAACTATCTTGATATGCTCTTTGTTCTTCGGGAGAAAATTGGGCAATTTCTGCTAGTTCAAATAATTGTCTAAAAATTCCTTCTCTTAGCTTTTCTGGTGGAGTTTCTAACTGAGATAGATATCTAAATAAAAACAGCCATTTGTCGAAATTAGTTTCTAAGTCTTCCAGCTTCTTATTAAACTTAGGTAACTCTATATAAATGAACTTCAACTTATCATAAAATACTTCACATTTTTGATTCTTTAATTCTACTGTATGAAAGAATTGAGCATCTTTTTTATGATCATCAAAGATAAAATCTAAGATCCCTATAGTATAAACCAAAGATAATTGATAATCCCAAATTCCTTGAACGGCTTGTTCTTGAATCGGAAAAGTTGCATAGTAAACACTACGGTCTTTAAAATAATTTTGTTTCGCTTTTTGGATTTCTACGATAAATTTTTCCCCCTTTTCACTTTCGCAGTATAAATCAAAGATTGCTTTGCGATCTAAGGCCGTATTGCCCACATTTTCATTGCTTTTGTAGCTAATATTAGCCACCGTATGATGGGGGGGTAAAATAGAATTTAAGAAGTCGATTAACAGCGCTTTATTGGGTTCACTACCAAACAGTCGCTTAAACCCAAAATCAGTTAATAAGTTAATATACTTATCACCATTTACTGAAGCATTAACCATAGCATTTAGCGATACAATTGATGACACTCATTTCCATTATAACATTTTGGTCTGTAAATTAGTTGAGTGATGGTGCTTGTTTTACCTAATAGAAAAACTTTATATTTTTAGATAATTGTTTGAATTATTTAATATAAATTTACAGGATTAAGATTTGAGCAATTTAAGATTAATTTCATTATTTTGAATGATTATTTATGGCATTGTGAAGTTATGGTTAGTCCAACTAATTTGTCTGTTGAGACATCCTCAACTTGTCTATTGATAGCATTTCTTAATCTGAT
>JBFRWQ010000610.1:0-5413 GCA_051439665.1 Microcystaceae cyanobacterium
TTTTACGGTTATTGAGAGTTTTGAGTAAAGTTTAGGCAGATTATTGATGGCTGAGGGGTCGTTAATTTTTCCAATCCACCCGTTGAACAGTTCTTGAACTGTAATTATGGTCGCACTGATGTGATAACGGGATGCATTAGCGATCACTTGTGGAAATATAAAAATCATGAGATAAATTAGCTATGGAGTATTTTTGAATTTTGAGTTTTGAATTCTGAATTTTTAATTGGAGCGAAGCGACTGACTTTCCCGATGAGCAAAATTAAGGTTAAATAGAAATAATTACCAGAATCTTTATGTTATCTTCATGACTGCCTCCCCCCCACAAGAGTCTCAAACCACTGTTTCGTCATCAAACTGGAGCTTTTGGACGGTTTTTAGTTCCACCTTCCTGACCATCTTCTTGGCTGAAATGGGGGATAAAACCCAGTTAGCAACTCTCTTAATCAGCGCTGAATCCCAATCCCCTTGGGTGGTTTTTTTAGGCGCAGCGCTGGCTTTAGTTACCACCAGTCTTTTGGGGGTATTGATCGGTTATTGGCTCGCTAAACGGCTATCTCCTAAATTATTGGATACGGCTGTGGCTATTTTGTTATTATTTATTACCGCATTGTTAATTGTTGATATACTGAACTACTAATTATGGATTGGCAACTGTTTGCTTTAAGTTTTACGACCGTCTTTTTAGCAGAATTAGGAGATAAAAGTCAATTGGCTGCGATCGCATTAGGGGGTAGTTCCAAATCTCCCCGTGCTGTCTTTTTTGGCTCAATTACTGCTTTGATTCTCGCTAGTTTTTTAGGAGTGATTATTGGTGGAGGAATGGCACAAATTATACCCACACGATTGTTAAAAGCAGTGGCTGCGATCGCTTTTGCTACCTTAGCCGTTAAATTGTTATGGGTAAATCCTCATAAATTATGAATTATGAATTATGAATTATGAATTATGAATTATGAATTGTGATTACTAATTACTGAAAAATGATTATCTATTTTGCCATAACAGGTCATGGTTTTGGCCATGCAGTTCGTCTTTCTTCTGTTGCTGCTGCGATTCAACAGCGCTATCCTGATGCTTTACTGATTCTAGTCACTACAGCGCCCCGTTGGTTGCTTGAATCCTATATTGAAGGAGACTTTATTCATCGTCCTCGTGCTTTTGATGTGGGAGTCATTCAATCTGATAGCTTAACAATGGATAAGGCGGCCACAAAGGCAAAAATGGAACAGATTCGTTCTCAACAGTCATCTTTGATTGCTGGTGAGGTGGATTTTATTCGTACCAATCAAGTCAACTTAGTAATAGGAGATATTCCTGCTTTAGCTGCGGTAGTTGCTCAAAAAGCAGGTATTCCTTGTTGGATGATGGGTAATTTTGGCTGGGACTTTATTTATCAAGATTGGGGAGAAGAGTTTGCTGACATTGTTGCATGGATACAAGAAGGTTATCAGCATTGCGATCGCTTGTTCCGTCTTCCCCTATCTGAACCAATGTCAATTTTTCCTCAGATCACAGATACAGGGTTAACGGGAGGAAAACCACGTCATAGTATTAATAAGCTCAGAGAAAAGTTTAATTTAACGGTATCTTCTGAAAAAATAGTTCTTTTAACCTTTGGCGGTTTAGGACTACAAGCGCTTCCTTATCAACGACTCAGTGAGTTTCCTGACTGGCAATTTATTACCTTTGATCAAAATGCCCCTAACTTAGAAAATTTAAGAAAAATAACTGATAATTTCTATCGTCCTGTTGATTTTATGCCCCTAGTTGGCCGAATAATTTCTAAGCCTGGGTTTAGTACCTTTTCAGAAGCAATGCGTCTTGATATTCCCATTGTTTCTCTTACCCGTGAGGATTTTGCAGAGGGGAAAATTTTACTCAATGGCTTAAAAAATCATGCCTACCATCAAATTATCACCCCAGAAGCCTTTTTAAAAGGAAATTGGCAATTTTTAAACGAACCATTAACCCCTCCTCAGTCAAACACCCCACTTAATAAAAAGGGAACAGAAGAAGTGGCTGACACAGTAGTTAATTTTTTGAGTTAACTGATGAGTGGAGTTTAGAGGGAGAAGAGTGGGGGATGTAGAGAAATTAAGACCTTAATTTTTTGGGGAAAGGCTGACTGAGATTAAAATAGAAACCAAGTCAAACAAAAACAAACAAGCAAAACACTTCTCAAATGAATCAGCAAGACTTACTCAAGCGCATTACTTTTGATCAACAAGTATTGAATGGAAAACCCTTAATCAGAGGGCTAAGAATTTCGGTAGTCATGATCCTAGAACTTTTGGCTAAAGGAGCAACTATTGAGGAAATTTTAGAAGATTATCCTGAATTAGATTCCCTTGATATTCAAGCAGCTTGCTTTTATGCTTATTCTCTTGTTTCTCAAGAGGAAGTCCTCGAAAGAGTGACTCATTAACTCGTCTTTTGACCAATTCGACTACTTACTATGGGATTTCTAATTGATGTCAATGCCAGTCGTACTCTAGGAAATATTCTGATGAATCAAGATTATGATGTAGCTTTTGTGAGTGATATTGACCCTGAAATGCCTGATGAAGATATTTTAAAATGGGCAGTCAGAGAAAAACGAATTATTATTACAACTGATAAGGATTTTGAACAGCTTATCTGGCAGCGAAACAAAAGACACTGTGGTATTCTGCGTTTAGAAAATTTACCTCGCCAGCAAAGAATTCGGTTACTTGAAGAGGTTTTAAAATTATATCGTAAAGACCTAGAAAAAGGAGCTATCATAATTGCTACTCAAACTAAATTTAGAATTCGGCGAAATTAATCGGATGTCTGTCAATAAGGATAAGTCAATATCGTAGGGGATCAATGTCTAGTAATCATCTTGCTGATTTTGAGGCAATTTATCAAATCCTGCAACTTCAGCTAGGGTATAAATCGGTCTTCCCTTTACTTCTTCATAAATCCTGCCAATATATTCCCCTAAAATACCTAAACAAATTAATTGTACTGATCCCAAAAAGAAAACAGCAATCATAATTGTTGCTAAACCTGTCACAGGAGAATTAGGCTGGACTAATCGCCAATAAAGCACTAAAAAGGCCATAAAGAGCGCTAAAAGAGCAGATAATAAACCTAAATATGTCGAAACTCTTAAAGGGACTCTAGAAAAAGCAATTAAGCTATTAAGCGCTAATGAAAAAGACTTACGAAAGGTATATTTTACTTCCCCTGCATAGCGGGGATCTCGCTCAAATTTAACTGCTGTTTGCCGAAAGCCAATCCATGCTCTTAACCCCCTAATATAACGGTTTCTTTCGGGCATTTTGTTCAAAATATCGACAACTTTTCGATCCATTAAGCAAAAGTCTCCTGTATCGGTCGGAATCCTGACATCTGCTAAAGTTTGTAATAACCGATAGAAAACAAACGCTGTTAATCGTTTAAACCAACTTTCCTTTTTTCGTTTAATTCTTTGAGCATAGACGACTTCATATCCCTGTTTCCACTGTTCAATCATTTCTGGAATGAGTTCAGGGGGATCTTGCAAGTCTGCATCTAACACAATTATTGCCTCGCCTCTGGAAAAATTCAACCCTGCTGTCACGGCGGTTTGATGACCGAAATTGCGAGCAAAACTAAGATAACAGACTCTATAATCTTTCTGATGAAGTTCCCTAATTAGTTTTAATGAAAAGTCCCGACTTCCATCATTAATCAATATTAATTCTACGCCACCCTCTAAAGGATCTATAATAGGCAGAATTCGGCGGTAAAGTTCAGGAATAATTTCTTCTTCGTTGTAAATAGGAATAATTAGAGAATATTTAGGCATATTGATCTAAGTTAGGAGGTTTCCATCTTCAAATGGCACTGATTTTTTGTCATTCTAACTATATCGGGACTTGATCCCCTCTGGCAATAATAATGTTTTAGGGAATTTTAGGGTGTAATGGGCGAAGCCCATCTTACGACCATTGTATGCTTAAATTATAGGACAATAATTATTAGTTTTTTGAGCTTTTTTGCCCATTACTTTATAGTGCGTTATTTATAAAGACAAGATTTAGATCAGGGAAAAGGGACAAATTCCTACTGTAATCAATTTAGGACATACTAAAAATTTCTATTAAACTTTAAGTATGATGATTAAAGACCATCCTACTATCTAGGTTTAACCATAATTAATCTGCTGTTAGAGTGTTTTTTCAAAGATTGCACCTCGATTGATAAGAGCCTGTTTTTGGTCAGGGTCGATGCCTTGTGCGTCAGTAAATATAGCATTTTCAACGTTAGCCCATCTCAGGTCAGCCCATCTCAGGTCAGCCCCAATTAGGTTAGTTTTACTCAGGTTAGCTCCAGTTAGGTCAGTCTCACTTAGGTTAGCCCATCTTAGGTCAGTCTCACTCAGGTCAGTCCCACTTAGGTTAGCCCCACTTAGGTTAGCCCCACTTAGGTTAGTCCCACTTAGGTTAGCCTCACTCAGGTCAATCTTACTCAGGTCAGCCCCTCTCAGATTAGCCTCTCTCAGATTAGCCCCTCTCAGGTCAGCCCAACTTAGGTCAGTCTTACTCAGGTCACGATTGACTGCACCTTGATTAACAATTTGCCAAACCTTACGCCATTTCTGATCTATTTGGGTTGTCTCATCAATTTGAGTGTTTCTTAGGTCAGCCCTTCTCAAGTCAGCCCCACTCAGGTTAGTCTTACTCAGGTTAGTCTTACTCAGGTTGGCCTTACTCAGGTTAGCCCCACTCAGGTTAGCCCCACTCAGGTTAGCCTTACTCAAGTCAGATCTTCTCAGGTTGGCCTTATTCAGGTTAGCCCCTCTCAGGTTAGCCCCTCTCAGGTCACGATTAACTGCTTCTTGATTAACAAGTTGCCAAACTAAACGCTGTTGATTAATTTGAGAGACTACCACTAATAGACAGGGGATAGAAAAAATCAAGAGTACGATGATTATTAGTTTTTTGAGCTTTCTTTTCCTGTTTTTCTTTTCTAAAATATCAATAGAAGTTAATTGCTTTTTGGCTAATAATTCAGAAGAAAGTGATTCTTCTATTTCAGTATTTATAGGATTTTTTGCCATCACTTTTAGTAAATATAGTACATGAAGGAATGAGATTAATCTATTATAACTGATCTCAGAAGCCTTTCTATCATTCATGTAGTTTAGGAAATTCAACGTATTCTTGTTGAGAGATCAGTCTTAGGGAAGAACGAGGCTGCATTACAAGAGGTGTTGCCACAGAATCTGCTATATACTCGGATAAGTTACCTGTCCAATGTTGCCAAAGTGCATTAAGTTTAGGAATTAATTCTTGTTGATCAGCTATTTGATGATAACGGAGTTGACAAATGCGAGGTAATTTTTCTAGTCTTCCCATTGCCCCTAATAATGCACCAGTTAATCCCATTGTTATCTGGGGTT
>JBFRWQ010000611.1:0-3447 GCA_051439665.1 Microcystaceae cyanobacterium
CTTTCGAGACGATGGTGGAGACCGTATAAAATCATACAATTAGCCTGTGATGGGTTACGGCAAAAATCAAAAATTATCAACTTTTCCTCTAAGTTATCGCTGTGCCTAACCCATCCTACGATGTATAAGTTTTGCTGATCACCATAAAGTCAGGAGAGCCTGATAATCGAGATAGTTAAGATCAAATTGTTACTATTTAATCATTGGAGTTACTAATGCACAAAGATATTTTAGAAGATTGGCAACATTATCATCACTTTTTACCGAATCAAGAAGAAGCCGAAAAAAATACCCAAATCGTCATGATTTTAACTGCCGTCACAATGGTAGGAGAAATTATAGCAGGGGTGATTTTTGGCTCAATTGCCCTACTAGCAGATGGGTGGCACATGGCAACTCATGTCGCTGCTTTTGGCATTACCTTATTTGCCTATCAATATGCCCGAAAAAATATTAGTAATCCTCAGTATTCTTTTGGCACAGGAAAAGTTAGTATATTAGGTGGATTTGCTAGTGCGATCGCTTTAGCGGTGATTGCTATTGTTATGGCATTAGAATCAGGAATGCGTCTGTTAGAAACCCGTTCTATTCAATTTAATGAAGCCATTATTGTTGCGATCATTGGTTTAAGTGTCAACCTGATTAGTGCGTGGTTATTGAAAGATCATCACCATGACCATCACCATGACCATGATCATCATCATTCCGACCATAATTTAAAAGCTGCTTACTTTCATGTCTTAGCCGATGCCCTAACCTCCATCTTAGCCATTGTTGCCCTGTGTGGCGGAAAATTCTTCGGCTGGATTTGGCTAGATGCAGCAATGGGAATTGTGGGAGCAGGAGTCATTGGTAAATGGTCTTATAATTTGATTCAGGAGACAGGTATTTTGCTCTTAGATGGTGGGGTAGATAAAGAGATAAAACTAGCTATAGTAAGCGCTATTGAAGAAGATAGTGATAATCGGGTAGCAGATTTACATTTATGGCATCTGAGTCAAGATCATATTGCTGTCACTATTTCTATTGTGACTCATTATCCTCAACCCCCTGAATATTATAAAACCCTGCTCACCCATATTCCTTCTATTGCTCATCTGTTGGTAGAAGTTAATATGTGTAAAGGAGAACCTTGTTTATCGACTAATCATCTTTAAGACTATGATTTTAACCGATGTCCAAAATTATTTACGGAAATATAACAAAGCATCTTTAGCTGATCTCTCTTTGCACTTCCGTATGGATACTGACGCACTGCGTCCCATCCTCAATAAACTGATTCGTAAAGGAAGAATCCGTCAGATGGATAGTCAAAAATGCGGTGGTTGTACCAGTTGTGGTTCAGATACCCTTGAGTTGTACGAATGGGTACATTAATTATAGGTTTTGCAACTTTTATTAATACATAAAATTATTTGTAATACAGCACTACAAAAGACCCGAACGACTCAAGACAAATGAAAAAATTTGGTTTGTGCTAATCCTTCTAGTATCCTAAGTGTATAGGGGTTAACAAGTAACATCGGACTATCTTTTTCAACTGTGGGGCATCTATTCTAGAGGAGTTCGATCTATCTCCTTGTTATTCCATATACCTAAATGAATTGCTGACGGGGTTAAGAATGACATGGCGAGACGCAAAAAACAATTTCCTTGTGGTCACAAAGGCTATGGTAAGGTATGCCATCGCTGCGCTCAAGAACAGGCCAATCGGGCTGATAAGAAGAGAGAAAAACAGGTATGGGAATCCATGTTTGAGCAGGATCCCATTGATTTACGCTCTCTTCCTCGTAATGTTGTCTTAAAGGCTAGGAAAATTATCCAAGGATTACAAAATCAGCAGGATTATCGAGACTTTCGGGGTAAACGATTGCGACACGATCGCTTTATTATCAGCATTCCCGTGACTCGTCATTATCGCTTAATTTGTCGAGATAAAGGCAGTTTTCTTATCCCTGAAGCGGTTATCTCCCATGAAGATTACAATGTGTGCAAACCAGGAGGTTAATTTGGTAATAGATATACCCAAAATAAAAAAAGCGAGGATTCCTCGCTCTCTCTCGTCAATGATTAGTTGATTGACTAACTTTAGCGAAACATACTACTTACAGAACTATCCTCATGAATACGCCAAATGGCCTCACCAATTAAATTAGCCACCGATAAAACGGTTAATTGGGGAAATTGTTTGTCTGGGGGAACAGGAATCGTGTTCGTCACTATCACTTCCTCAAGCGCTCCACTGGATAGGCGCTCTACCGCAGGACCAGATAAAACAGCGTGAGTCGCACAAGCATAGACTTGACGTGCTCCTTCTTTGCGGAGTAAGCGGGCTCCTTCTAGGATTGTTCCGGCGGTATCAATCATATCATCAACCAAGACAGCCGTTTTCCCCTTAACATCGCCGATTAAATTCAACACCTCAGCCACATTATGACTTTGACGGCGCTTATCAATAATCGCTAGGGGCGCTTCATCTAATTTCTTGGCAAATGCTCTGGCACGAGCCACACCCCCCACATCAGGGGAAACAACTACCAAATCAGATAAGTTTTTACTTTTTAAATAATCAAATAAAACAGGTGAACCATAAACATGATCAAAGGGAATATCGAAATAGCCTTGAATTTGAGCAGAATGTAAATCCATAGCCAAGACTCGATGAGCGCCTGCTTCGGTAATTAAATTAGCCACTAATTTAGCGGTAATCGATTCTCGTCCTGCGGTTTTGCGATCAGCACGGGCATAACTATAATAGGGAAGGACTGCGGTAATTTGTCGGGCAGATGCTCGGCGGCAAGCGTCTATCATAATCAGTAATTCCATAAAATGATCATTTACTGGCCGACAGCAGGGTTGAATGAGATAGACATCACAGCCTCGAATGGACTCTTGAATTTGGATGTAAATCTCCCCATCGGCAAAGCGCTTGGTAATCATCGGACCAATATCCATCCCCAAGTAACGGGCAACTTCATTGGATAAGGGAAGGTTGGAACTTCCTGAAAACAAGCGTAAACGGTTATGCTCCGAAAGATACTGGACAATCGGATTCTGTGGTAACGCAGCAGTCTGATTCACGGTAAACTTTTCGCCCCCAACTCAGTCGTTACGGTGATTTTTGTGTAAAATACTGAACAAGTTTCTACCTCATTGTATTTTAAGGCTAAGAGATGAAGCAACTTTTTTTTCATTAATCCGCATTCTTACTGGATTTATTAGAGGTAGCAAGACAGGATAATAGAAGAAACACCGACGATCAAACGAAACATAAGTTAACCTAGAAAAAGATGTAAATAAAATATAAAAACATCTAAGGTATCAGGTTATGAAAAAAGTTGTAGTTGGTTTATCAGGTGGAGTCGATAGCTCAGTAGCAGCAGCGACATTACACCATCAAGACTATGAGGTAATAGGTTTAACCCTTTGGTTAATGAAAGGGAAGGG
>JBFRWQ010000612.1:0-2939 GCA_051439665.1 Microcystaceae cyanobacterium
AAGAATCAGGGATCACTCTATTTATCAGACCGTAATTCCTCTAATTCTTCTCTGAGTCCGCTAATTTGCGCTGTCAACTCCTTAATTTGTGTTTTAATGTTTATTTCGCTGGTTGATGGCGTTTCAGGACTAGAAATAGTTACAGTCGTCTCTGTTGGCACTGTCTGAGACTCTCGAAAACGGCTAAACCATTCTTCTGTGAGGCGACGGGCTTCTTCTTCGGTATTTTCACCTTTAGATGCCCAGTCTTTGGCTTTTTCGCTCAAGTCTGCTTGTAAATCGGTTAAGGTTTGCGATCGCCGTTCAGGATCTTGCAAGGTTTCGATTAAGGAGGCGGTTGCACCGACGGTAATACGAAAGCCTTGATGGAGATTTTCAAAGAGGGTTTCTGTATTCATCTCAGGTTATCTCTCTCATAAATAAAAAATTCCTCACCCTATATTAGTCATTTTGTCAAAAATTTTCAATGGTTATGGCTTAATGAAAAATGAAGAATAAAAACCCTCACTGTAAAAGGGATTGAGTTGTTCAATTGCCAAATACTGATTAAAGATAAGACTATATACTTATTTAGGAGCAGAAAGTATGGCTTGATACTTTTTCTCATTGGCTTTGACTGACTTAAAAAAGTCAACAACGGGACGAGGATAGGTAACGCCTAACCTAACATTATAACGCTCTTGTTCTTCTTTGGTTAATTTCCACGGTTCATGAATTTTATCTCCTTTAATTGCGCTTAATTCGGGCAACCAATGTCTTAGATAATCGCCTTGTTGATCATAGTCTTTCGATTGTTTCGGAATATTAAAATAACGGAAGTTTCGACTATCGTTGCCAACTCCTGCGGTATAATTCCAATTGCCATAATTACTACAAACATCATAATCAATTAGCATTGATTCAAACCATTCTGCACCCATTAGCCAATTAATTCCTAAATTTTTGGTAAGAAAACTAGCTACATTTTGCCGTCCTCGATTAGACATAAACCCAGTGGCTGCTAACTCCCTCATATTAGCATCTACAAAAGGATAGCCTGTCTTTCCTGTTTGCCATAGTTTAAAGCGCTCCCAATCTTCTTGCCAGGGAATTGCAAGATTTCTTAATCCCGACAGATAAAAAAGTCGTTTACCATGTTTAGCTGCAATAAAGCGAAAATAATCCCGCCACAATAGTTCAAAAATTAACCAGTATGTTGAATCATTGTTAACTCTTTCTTGTTCATATTCTTTAACTTCTTCGTAAATATAGCGAGGGGATAAACAGCCTAGCGCTAACCAGGGTGAAAATTTAGAGGAATAGTTAGCCCCTAAAAGTCCATTACGGGTTTCTTTGTAAGTTTTCAAACAATCTTGTTGCCAAAAATAAGTCTCTAAGCGTTTTTTTCCTTCTGTTTCTCCTCCTTTAAAAGAGAGTACCCCTTTAGAGTATGGGGTTATTTCTTCTAATCCTAATTGGCTTAATGTCGGAATTTCTCCCAAGGTTAATTCAGGTAATGAAGGTAAACTATCGGGCGTGGGTACTGTTGGCTTAATATTTGATTTCTTTTCTACCTTTTTACGAAAGCTGGTAAACACTTCGGGAATCTCAGTAATACTAAAAGGTAAGTGATTGGGATGATATAAAGTTGCACCTAAACTTGCTTTAACTTGGATATTAAGACTGCTTAACTTATCTCTTAATGCTTTTTCAGCCTTAATTTCTTCATCAGTTACTTCTCGATAATAATAAACAGCAGTAATCTCTAATTCTTTGACTAATTGAGGAATAATAATTTCAGGTATTCCTCGACGAATGACTAAGTTACTGCCTAATTTCTCTAAAGATTGGCGTAAATCTTGAATACTTTCTAGTAAGAATTTTGCTCTAAATGTTCCTGTTTTCGGAAAGCCAAAAGAGGTTTCTTCAAATTGCCGATCATCAAAACAGTAGAAGGGAATGACTAAAGCATTTTGGGATAGCGCTTTATCTAAGGGTTGATGATCATGAATTCGTAAATCATTACGATACCAAATTAAAATTCTGGGTTGAGCCATTTTAATAGTTAATAGATTAGTTATACATTATTTGTGAACTGTGATACAGGTATCTTGCCTGTTGTTTTAGCTAATTTGTTGGGTTATCATGAGACTTGTATGGGGCTAAAGCCCAACAACGGTAATTCTTATTGTGTGTTAATTCTATGATTTGATGGGCAAAGCCCATCCTACCTGATGCACCCAATTAGCTGTGTTAGTCCACTATTATGTTCAACTAACTTAACACACTATGAAGCTGATCAGGCGTTAGATGAGAGTGAATCACTTCTCCATCTTTAAACCAGACAATACGACGAGAAAAACTAGCAACATCTGCTTCATGAGTAACCATTACTACTGTTATCCCACTTGCATTTAATTCACTAAAAATATCAATAACTTCTTGAGTTGTATGAGAATCTAATGCACCTGTTGGTTCATCTGCTAATAATAAAACAGGTTGATTAACAATTGCACGAGCAATCGCTACTCTTTGCTGTTGTCCCCCTGAGAGTTGATTAGGTTTATTCTGTAGCCGTTTTTCTAATCCTACCCGTTTCAAAGCGCTTTCTGCCCGTTCTATTCGTTCTTGTGGGGCAATTCCGCCATAAACCATTGGTAGGATGACATTTTCAAGCGCTGTTAATTGGGGAAGTAAGTGGAATTGTTGAAAGACAAAGCCAATTTTTCGATTACGAATGGTAGCTAATTCGGCAGATGATAACTTTGAGACATCTACTTTATCGAGGTAGTAAGAGCCAGATGTGGGACGATCTAAACAGCCAACAATATTCATTAAGGTGGATTTTCCTGAGCCAGATGCGCCCATAATGGAGCAGTATTCTCCTTGCTGAATTGTCAGGTTAATGTTAGAAAGTGCGTGAACGGTTGTCTCACCCTCGCCATAGACTTTGGCAATGT
>JBFRWQ010000613.1:0-5620 GCA_051439665.1 Microcystaceae cyanobacterium
CAATAGAATTGCTAGAAAAGTCCCAAACCCCTATTACTTCGACTTATGGGGCAACGGCTTATTTAGCACAACAATTGAAAACCCAATATGAAATAAAACCTAATTTTCCTTTTTTGGAGGAAGATGAAGATTTAGTTGAGTCTTTTCTCTTTAAATATGGGGGAGGTTACCCTGATCATTTTTCAACGGTATTAACCGTTATGTTGCGCTCAATTGATATTCCTGCTCGTTTAACAACGGGATTTGCCCCTGGTAAGTTTAATCCCTTTACAGGCTTTTATATTGTCAGAAATACAGATGCTTATGCCCTTACAGAGGTCTATTTCCCTGGTTATGGCTGGTATAGCTTTGATCCCATTCCTGGCAATGAATTAATTCCCCCATCCTTTACGGAGTATGAGACATTTGGTGTAGTACGACAATTTTGGAATTGGGTAGCAGGGTTTATTCCTCCTCCTATTGTGGAATTCGTCAGTTTTATTTGGACAAAAGTGATTCAAGGATTATTCTCTGTCATTGGGAAAATTTGGTCTTTCATTTCAGGCAGTATTTGGGGGATGATGCTTGGGGTAATGGGGGCAATTATTCTAGGCTTTTTAGGGTGGATTGGCTGGTTAAAAGCAAAAACATGGGGATTATATCGACGGATTGCTAAGTTGCCACCGATGGCTAAAATTTATCAGCAAATGTTACGAGTCATGGAACAACATGGCTATCCTAAAGATCCCGCACAAACGCCTTTGGAATATGTCAATAGTTGTCGAGAACATCATCCTCCTGAGATAGTAGAGATCATTGAAGCAATTTCTCAGGGCTACATCCAGTGGCGATATGGTAAGGTTGAGCAGAATACTGACTATTTACAACAACAATTAGAGGGCTTAAAACGGGGATTGAGTCGCCAGTCCAAAAGAGAGCTTCAGTCTGTTTAAATGAGAGATACTTACCATCGAAATATTCAATTAGACGCTTCTCGTCGGCGTTTAGAAGATGCTAAAAACTTGATTGATGCAGGAATTTTACAATATCGTTCAAAACCTAATTCTCCTTCTCCTCGAACTTATTCCGTGGCTAAGTTATATTTATATGGGCTAAATATGAGCCGAAAAGGACAAAGATAACTTTCTTAACTATCGTCCATCTCTTCAAGCCAAATTTGAAAAGGCTTGTCCCTCTCTGCCAAATTAGTCAAATTAGTATAGACCACTTTACGATACAAATGTCCACAGATTATATCATTAAAATTTGTTTCTGAGTCAATTTGACAATCTTCTAGACAAATTCCCGTCAAAGTAGCTCGTCTAAAGTAAGATTGTTCAATGCGACAGCGAGAGAGAATGGCATAGCTTAAATCAGCATTTTTTAAATTTGTTTGCTTAAGAATTCCATCAGTTAATGTTACCCCAGTGAGATCAGCATGAGTGAGATTGGCCTGAGATAAATTGGCTGCTGTTAATTGAGCATAGTTTAAAATCGCATCACTTAGATCAGCATGAATTAGATTGGCTTGATTAAGACAGGCTTGTACTAAATTAGCTTCTTTGAAATTAGCAAAGCTTAGGTTTGCCTGAGTAAAGTTAGTTTCCCGAAGAGTTGCATTGCTCAAATCAACTCCTTTTAATTGAGTCTGGCTAAGATCCGCCTGTTTACAATTGGCACGTCGTAAGTTCGCCCCTACTAGGTTAGCATTTTGTAATGTTCCTTGGTAAAATTTCACCCCTGCTAAATTCGCCCGTTCCAAGTTAGCATTGCTAAGGTTAGCTTCACTGAGATCAGCATTTCTTAAATCGACTTTCACCAAATTAGCGCCACTAAGATCCACATTTTTCAGGTTAATGACAATATGACGATTCTCACTTCTCCATGTATTCCATTCGTCAACACTCTTTTGAAGTCGTTCGAGTTGCTTGGGATTAACCATATTGCTTGTTTGAATCTAAGGATCACTTTGTTATCTTGAAGGATTTTTCCTCTTTTGTCTATTGTAAAATCTCTTCTAATTGATGCTCTTGCCATAGAGATTGATATAATCCTGGCTGATAAAGTAGCGCTTTATGGGTTCCCATCTGCACGATTTCCCCCTTATCCATGACAAAGATACGATCAGCCGTTGCTGCAGCAGATAGTTGATGAGAGATAAAAATAACTGTTTTTCCCCTTTCATCGGAAAGATTTTCTAAAATACGGGTTGCTGTTTGATTATCCACACTAGATAGGGCATCATCTAGGATTAACACAGGGGCATCTAATAATAAAGCCCTCGCTAACGAGGTTCGCTGTCTTTGTCCTCCTGATAGGGTAATTCCCCTCTCTCCCACTAAGGTTTCATATTGTTGGGGAAAATTGAGAATTTCAGGGTGAATTTGGGCTTGTTTCGCTGCATATTCTATATCAAGAGACTCATTTAAGGGATCACCATAGCGAATATTATTTTTAATGGTGGTACTGAATAAAAAGCTATCTTGAGGGACATAGGCGATAGATTGTCTTAACTCATCTAAGGTGATCTCAGTAATATCTTGACCATCTAAAAAGACTCGATTAGGCGCAATATCCAATAAACGGGGTAAAACATTCGCTAAAGTGGATTTTCCTGATCCAATCGTTCCCACAATGGCTATGGTTTCCCTTGGTGCGATCGCAAAATTGAGATTCTTTAAGGCAGGGGTATGACTCCCTGGGTAAGTATAACTGAGTCCTTGGGCAGTAATCTGACCTTGAATCGTTTTTTCAAGGGCAATAGGCTGCTCATTATCTTTAATCGCTGGCTCAACCTCAAAAATAGATTCTACTCGGTCAATACTCACCTCTCCCCGTTGATAAGCGGTAATGGTAAAACCAAGTAATGCAGTGGGGAAAACTAATCGTTCTACTAATAAGAGTAAGGCAACAAAGTCCCCTACGGTAATCTCTCCGTCGGTAATTGCTTGTGTCCCCAAGATTAACAGTATCAGTAAACTAATATAAGAAAGTCCTTCAATTAGAGGAAAGAGAAAATTACGAGTTCTAGCCAGTTTCAGGTTTGCTTGTAATAAATTGCGATTTTTCTGGCGAAATGCTTTATGTTCATTCTCTTCTTGTGCATAAATCTTAATTAGCGCTATCCCACTCATATCTTCTTGAATCATATTACTGATATCAGAAATATTTTCCTGTACTTTCATCTGTTGACGTTGTAGTTTTTTGCTAAATAACTGTACCGTCATTAACATAACAGGATAAACAGCGATCGCAGCAAAGGTAAGGGGTACATGAATCGCCAACATCACAGGAAGGGTTAACCCATAAGCAAACAAAGTATTAATTAAACTCAATACCGCAAACCCCACTAAACGGCGAATATTATCCACATCACTGGTAGCTCGACTAATTAAGTCCCCTGATGAATGAGTGGTGAAATAAGAAGGCTCTAAAGCCAATAAATGTGCAAAAATACCCTGTTTGAGGTCAAATTCTATCTGACGACCGATGCCAAAAATACAGAGACGGGATAGCATCCGAATCACCCACATCACTGATGCGAGTAGGGCAATTTTCCAAACATAGGGCCAAATTTGACTAAAACTTCCCGCAATTTTAAGGCTGTCAATGCTATCTCGCAATAATAAGGGGATATAAACACCAACTAGATTAACCGCCAGTAACGCAACAACCCCCAACCCTAGCGCTCGTTTGTAGGGACGTAAATAAATCCAGAGTTGTTGAAGGTGGGAGTTTTTCATGAGAAAATAAGTTAAGTTTTGTAAACTTTGTTTACTCTTTATTGTACTGTAAAGTCCAAGAAAAAATTCTATCCTAGATTTTTGAGAGTTTATCGGCTAGACGGGTGGTTTCAGGTAAACGATACTTAGTTGCACAATGTAGAACTAAGTCAAGGGCAGTATTTAAACAGATACGATGACCAATCGAGACATAAAGAGGTTTAACATGGGAACGAGAGCGCAATACTGCCCCAATCGTCTCATTTTTATCTGTTAACGTCACCCAATTTCCTTTTTCCACAGCAAGCGCTTCATGGTTTCCCACAAATAAAGATTTAGCAACACCGATGGTTGGGCAATCTAAGATTACTCCTAAATGACAGGCAAGTCCACAACGACGAGGATGGGCAAAACCTTGGCCATCACAGAAAATTAAGTCAGGATTGATCTTGATGACTGATAGCGCTTTTAAGATAGCAGGAATTTCTCGAAAAGAGAGAAAGCCCGGCAGATAGGGAAAAGAGGTAGGGATAACAGCGATCGCACTTTCCCTTAATTCTAAATCAGGAAAGGTGAGAAGCGCTACGGCAGCAACGGTTAAAGTCCCCTCATTTTTAAAAGCGACATCCACACCTGCGACTGTTTTGATTGAAGAAAATTGATCTTCTGAGATTACCTGTTTAGCGATGTCAAGTTGTTGTTGTTTTGCTTCTTGTAAATCTTTGGGAAAGGGAAATAAGGATTGATCTGGGGGAATCATTTAATCTTTTGATAATTTATTAGAAGGAATGATCATGACTAATACTATCAAATAATAAGACAGGTATTGTTGTTGGGCTTTAGCCCTCAATTACCCCTCTCTACTTAAACCTGACTTTGCAACCAACGAGAAATACGAATAGGTAACTGTGCATCTACTAAAAACTTCATAGTTTGTTGCTAAAGACAGAAATACTTTTAACTTGACTCATTTGTGTCGCAAAAGTTAGAACAGCTAAAATATCTTCCTTTTCTAAATCTTCATAATCATCTAGAATTTCTTCTGTTGTAATTCCTGAACTTAATAATTCTAAAATAAACTCAACAGGATAACGTAGTCCCCTAAGACAAGGTTTGCCATGACAAATATCTGGCTCAATAGTAATTCTTTCTAATAAGTTATTCATTTTGTCTAGAATGTACTGAGGTTTGATTGACAACATTATAGCATAGATTTAATAATGTGAGTGCTTTTCAATTCAGGAAAATAGGCTTAATCTGCCATTGCGATGGGATTGAAGTGCTGATTAATTGCTTTCTCGTCATCATCTCCCCAAAGCAATCTCATACCAAATCCGACTTATAAAACCTAGTTTTCCTTTTTTGCCTAAAACCCTTCTACCTCCTGCCTCATTTATAACTAGGTATTGCAGCCGATTTTCAGGCGTTTAACAAGCCAAGCCAGTTATGAGTAGAAAAATAAAAATCATTGTTCTTGATGCCAATATTCTAATTCGTTCAGTTCTTGGCATAAGAAAATTTGCTTTACTAGCTGAACATAGAGAAAAAGTTGTTTGTTTTACACCAACTACTTGCTATCATGAATTGGGATATTTTTTGAGTTATCATGAGTTAATTATCCGTAAAAAAGTAACAATGTGTAAGGGCGCAAGGCTTGCGCCCGAAAGCAAAAACTTATAGGCAACTATACACATAATAATATAAATTACCTATCTATACTAAGGATGAAGGTTGTATTATTTATACACAATTATTAAATAACGGTTAGGTTTTAAAAATAGAGCATAAAATACATAAATTAGGCACAACAAAGCTGAATACACTCCATACTGTGTTTTCCTAATATAGGATAATGCTCACTGTTCACTGCTCACTGAAACAACCTGCAAACTACGCAAACGATTCAATGCTGCAACCCA
>JBFRWQ010000614.1:0-5929 GCA_051439665.1 Microcystaceae cyanobacterium
CAATAAACCTAAAATACTTCTCGATCAAGGTTTTGAGGATGCTTCGTCGTCAAAAAAGTGCTAACAACGAGAGGGGAATATACTAAAATCCTTGCACTTTTTTTCTTTTTGGATCATTCTAACCCCCCTTCTGACTTGGTGAGTCCTTACCCCCACCCAAATACTTTTTCAGCAAACCCTAACTATCACCTTCTATAGCAGAGAAAGATATGGTGTTTGACCATCTTGAATCTGGCAAAGACTTATCCCATCTACAGTTTCCGACTGTTCACTCCCATGTCATCCAAACAACCGTTGGGAAACTGCTTATCCCAAAAATCATTGTTAGTCTTGCCCATAAGTCATGAATTGATCAACGAATGAATTTAATTGACTTTTCCTTGCTCCAGAATATTGACTATATTTCGTGAATAAAAATTGACATATAATAGTTTTAAAAGGATTCAAAGATTAAAATATAAGTTTAAGATTATCCAAAATCAAAAATAATCTATATAACACTGATTTAGACTGATTATCTCCTTTTTTATTTTTCGCTTTTCTCTGTAAAGTCACTCAAAATATACTTACAAGTATGACACATTACAAAATCTTAAAACTTTGTAATGTTACAAAACAGCATTTTTCTATTAGAATATATAAGGTATTGTAGGGTTAAATATCCCTGCTTAGAATACAGCAATATAGTATATATATACTTAGATTGCACCCTAACCTAGTACATTGGAGAAAACAAAAATGATGCGAACACTTACTCGTAAACCTACCACTGAGATGGAAGTTACCAGCATTCGCTTAGAGCGCTCTCTCAAAGATAAGCTCAAAGAGCTTGCTGGAAGCCAAGGTTATCAAGCTTTGATTCGAGATATTCTTTGGAACTATGTGCAGCAAAAGTCAGGAGATTATCGCCCTCAGTTTACTAAAGCCGATATTCGGGCTGCTGTCGAAGCGACAGCTTGTAAAGATGAAAGTTGTGTACTAACTGGTAAACTAATCCCTGAAAATGAAAAAATGCACTTAGCATTGACTATTCATGGTGATTTAGTTCCCGTTTCTATTGGCGGTTTAGAAGAATAACTTTAAATTAAGTTGAGGGTGCATAGACTAATAGCTATGCACTCTCATTTCATGACTCAGCGCTTAAGAATCGTACATTCTGGCTTCTAAAGCATCAGGATTTTCGGCACAATATTCATCAAAGTAAGTTTGTTCGGGTTTTTCTGCCTTTTGGTGAGATAACTCTGCTTGTAGCTCTTCAACAATATCCCAAGCAGCAGCACAGTCTTTAGAGGTAGCCCCTTTCTCCTTACAAACACGGCGTGCTTCTTCAACGGCTTTTTGAATTTGCTCATCGAGTAAAACAGCCTTGGGTTTTTCGATAAAATCCCCTTTAGAGAGAATATCTGTGATCGAAATGACCCCTAATAAATCCCCTTTAATCACTGGGGCGCGATGAATCCCTGTTTGAGCAAACAGGCGAGCTACATATTCCACGCTTAATTCAGGGTTCACCACAATACAGGGTTTAGTCATAATTTCATAGACCCGAATTGCTTTGGGATCTTTACCAAACGCTGTCACTTTATAGACAACATCAGCCTCTGTGATGATCCCATAAGCATCTTCTTCGTGGCGGCGTTCGACAATCAAGCAGCGAATCCCCTTGTCCCGCATTAATTTAACAGCTTCAGCTACTGTTGCTACCCCACGAATGGTAACAACATCTTTGGTCATAATTTCTTGAGCTTTCATTATGGATCTTTTTAAATCTTAAAGTACACCATTAGTTATTCTTCCCTGATTGTGGACAAATCACAAGACGTAATTTGAGAAATACGAAAGATTTAAAGTAAGAGACTAAAAATTTTATTTGCCAAAAGCCCAAGATGAATGTAGCTTAAGATTAATTTCATAATCTCTAAGATAGCTAGTTACATGAAAATCCTAGTCACAGGTGGTGCGGGTTTCATTGGATCCCATCTCATCGATCGCTTAATGGAACAGGGACATGAAATTCTCTGTCTCGACAATTTCTATACCGGCCACAAACGCAATATTGAAAAGTGGCTAGGTCATCCCTATTTTGAGTTAGTGCGTCATGACATCACCGAACCCATTCGCTTAGAAGTAGATCAAATTTATCATTTAGCTTGTCCTGCTTCTCCTGTTCATTATCAGTTTAATCCCGTTAAAACGATTAAAACCAATGTTTTAGGCACACTCTATATGTTGGGTCTTGCCAAACGGGTTAAAGCGAGATTTTTCTTAGCTTCTACTTCAGAAGTTTATGGTGATCCAGATGTTCATCCTCAACCAGAAGAATATCGGGGTAATGTGAACTGTACTGGACTTAGGGCTTGCTATGACGAAGGAAAACGGGTGGCCGAAACCCTGGCCTTTGAATACCATCGGGAGCATAAGGTAGATATTCGGGTAGCTCGAATTTTCAACACTTATGGTCCACGAATGTTGGAAAACGATGGACGGGTGGTCAGTAACTTTATTGTTCAAGCGCTTAAAGGAATCCCGTTAACCATTTATGGAGACGGTTCTCAAACCCGTAGCTTTTGCTATGTCTCAGACCTTGTAGAAGGCTTTATTCGCTTAATGAATAGCGATTATATTGGACCGGTCAATATAGGAAATCCAGGGGAATATACCATTCTAGAACTCGCCCAAATTATTCAAAAACGGGTGAATCCTGATGCAGAATTGGCTTATAAACCGCTCCCTCAAGATGATCCTAAGCAGCGACAACCCGATATTACTAAAGCCAAAACCTATTTAGATTGGCAACCGACCATTCCCTTAAAAGAAGGATTAGAAATGACGATTGAAGATTTTCGTCGTCGGGTCAATCCCTCTGCCTAATATTTAGCAATTTATTCTCAATTCAACTAAGGAAGGAACAAAAATGAAAGTTTGCGTCATTGGAACAGGATACGTTGGCTTAGTGACGGGGGTTTGTCTCTCCCATATTGGCCATGATGTCATTTGTATCGACAACAACGAAGAAAAAGTAAAATTGATGAAATCGGGACAGTCTCCCATTTATGAACCTGGACTGTCGGAATTGATGAAATCATCTATGGAGACGGGTAAGTTACAATTTAGTAGCGACCTTAAAGCAGGGGTCGAACATGGAGAAATCCTCTTTATTGCCGTCGGAACACCTCCTTTACCCACTGGGGAAAGTGATACCCGTTATGTAGAAGCTGTGGCACGGGGAATTGGCACTCATCTCAATGGTGGTTATAAAGTGATTGTCAATAAATCCACCGTTCCCATTGGTTCAGGGGATTGGGTACGCATGATCGTTCTAGATGGTGTGGCAGAACAAAAGAAAAATCTGGTTACCGCAGGGGGTGGCGTAGAAAGCGTAACAGAGATAACGGCTGAGTTTGATGTAGTTAGTAATCCTGAGTTTTTACGGGAAGGTTCGGCGGTTTTTGATACCTTTAATCCTGATCGTATTGTTTTAGGAGGAAATAGTGACAAAGCGATCGGCTTGATGAAGGATCTATATGAACCTTTAGTGTCTCGTAAATTCTCTGATGATGCTGCTTTACCTCCTGTTCCTGTGGTAGTAACGGATTTAAGTTCGGCGGAGATGATTAAATATGCTGCTAATGCTTTCTTAGCCACCAAGATTAGTTTTATCAACGAAGTGGCTAATATCTGCGATCGCGTGGGCGCTGATGTCACCCAAGTTGCCCAGGGAATTGGTTTAGACTCTCGTATTGGGAATAAGTTCTTACAAGCTGGTATTGGTTGGGGAGGATCTTGTTTCCCGAAAGACGTTTCTGCTTTAATTCATACTGCGGAAGATTACGGGTATGAAACTGAACTACTCAATGCGGCGGTTAATGTCAATAAACGCCAACGAGTGTTAACCATTGAAAAGTTACAACAGGAACTCAAAATCCTTAAAGGTAAAGTAGTGGGTTTATTAGGTTTAACCTTTAAGCCTGATACTGATGATATGAGGGATGCACCTGCGTCTAATATCATCGAACAGTTAAATCGTTTAGGGGCAAAAGTTAAAGCCTATGACCCTATTGTATCCCAGTCAGGGTTAAGTCATGGCCTCTCTGGGGTTGTCATTGAAACTGATCCCGAAATGTTGGCTGATAAATGTGATGCGTTAGTTCTCGTCACAGACTGGCAAGAATTTCTCAAATTAGACTTAGAGAAAATGGCTAAACAGATGAATCATCCTGTACTGATTGACGGACGTAATTTCCTTGATCGCAGTGCAGTTGAAAAAGCAGGATTCCGTTATGTTGGTATTGGGCGCTAAGTCAATACTTTTCAGTTTCACTAACTCGCATATTAAGGCATTACTGAAGTGCGGTAATGTCTTTTTTTGTTTATTTATTGTGATAGTTTATTAATCGTAAAAGTCAACATTAATTCCAGTAAATGTACAAACATGAAAAATAATAGATCGAATAAAGTAATTATTAACGTTGCTTCTCTTTTAACAGTCTTTAGTATTGTAGGAGCGCCCACAGTTTCAAGAGCCGTGCAACTGTACGGATTAACGTTTACTGATAATACCCTTGTCTCGTTTGAATCCTCCAATCCCAACAGTATAACAATTATCGGTGAGACTAATATTGGAAATCAGGGAAGGGGACTATCCTTTGATGATTCTGGGAATTTATTTGCTTTTAGCCGAAATGGTGGGAGTAACTTTTTCTCTTTTTATAATGTGAATCCTCAGACAGGAGAGTCAACCCTAATTGGTAGTGCCAATTACCCAAATATCTTTCCTGGAGATTTAGCTTGGAACCCATTCGCATCTAGAATGGAGGTGTTTGCTTTTACAAATTCCAATCCTCAAGTATATGAAGTTAATCTCAACACTGGAGAGCTAGATTTGTTGGGTACAATTCCTGGTTTAGGTAACGAAGATGGGGCTTCATACGTCAGCGATATTGATGGTAATGGGTACTATTTCTCGGATTTTGCTTCAGAGCCAAATAGATGGGTTCAAGTCGCATCAGATTTTAGTAGCGCTACTCCGTTACAAACTGTGCCTTTTGATGGAACTTTTGAAGAGCAAGGTGCAGCAATTGATTGGAGTGGAGATGGTACTTTTTACCATGCAACAACCGATTTAGTTGACGGTACCATGAATGATAATGATTTGTACCAACTTTATACAATTAGTCCCGAAACTGGAGCATCTACTTTCTTGGGACTGATTGGAACTAACTTTAACACTAATGGCGTACAATTAGCGGATATTGCAGTTAAGCAGCCTATTCCTGAACCAAATTCCTTATTGGGACTTTTAGGACTTGGTGCTTTAGGTTTAACCACTTCTCTTTATCGGAAATTAGAAACCAAAAATTAAGAGTTAATAGTTAAGTTTTCAACTTTGATGATCAGATTGTCAATTTGAATAATTAACTTTAGTTCGGGTTAAGTAAGGTTATTGATGATAAGAAGGTGTTGGTATTAGGTATTTATTTTTTGGGGTAAAACATAAGTTCTACATTGTCCCTAAAAATGAACATTTATTATTATAATTCAGGTTAAAAAATTACCTAAAAATGCCTTCTCATCCTCTAATTGCTTATCCCGAACTGACTTTAATTAAGCTTTTTTTTACCTTTGACAGCAAGAAACGACAAACCTAAACCCAATAAAGAAAGAAGAATACTTGAAATATAAATTTATGCCATGCTTTATTGCCTTAACTGTGAGTAATGGGCAAAGCCCATCCTACATAAGTTAATCTTTTAGTTGTTTAGGCTTTCGCCAGATTGACAATTTCTGGTTCCTGAACATCAGAAATCATGTAACTCACATAGTATATTAATTGCTATGTAATTATAAAGTATTTTATTTTACTTAAAGACTAATCATAAAGAGGATCAAAATAATACATAATTTTACATAAAACAAAGTAAATCTGGCT
>JBFRWQ010000615.1:0-3582 GCA_051439665.1 Microcystaceae cyanobacterium
ATCAAGTCAACCTCGCTAACTTAAGCATCAAAGACTTAAGAAATTACATCAAAGTTCAGAATCTTCAATCCTTGATCAAACAACACATCGGCAAGCCTTATTCTCGTTGCAGTAAATCAGAATTAATTTCTGTTTTATCTGAGCCAATGTCCCAACGCTAAAAAAGGTAAAATCCCTTCTCCTGCTTCATGATTTAGTTGAAGCTTAATCCTTTTCGTTAATTATTGGGAGATAATTTTCTCCCTTATCCCTTCAGTTACTAGGACCCCATCATGTCATCTCTACAATCTTATATCGACCAAAATGCCCAGGAAATCGAGCATTCTCTCGCTGCCATTGCTGAATTACAGAAACAGTTACAAGACCTTACGCAGCAAGTACGGATTCAACAACAACTTAACCAAGCCCAGAAAACAGCTAATAAAGAGGTAGAAGACGTAAAAAGCCAAGTTCGCAAATTATTCAAGGATTTATGTTCAGTCTTTCCGAAAGAAGCCATTTCGGATTTAGGAGACGAGTTGAAACAAATGTCAGATGATGTAGTCCAAGAATATGAACACTACGCTGAATCCAGTCGCTTCCTATCTGGTACGACCGAAGAAGAAGAACAACCTCAAGCATCTGAATTCCCCTTAATTGTTGAAGCTTTGCCACCCGAAGACGATGAGATTACGCTATTGTCATCTTCTCAGGTTGAGCAGGTAATCCAAGAATGGGATGATACCACTATTGAGTTTGTTAAGAAGCAACTCAAGATTAGTGGTCGAGTTAAGCGTAAGAATGCGATCGCTGCTAAAATAGCCGAAGCCAAGATAACTCACAAAATGTTGCTAAATTTACTTAATGCTGCCGAATTAACGAGGTCTTGGCAACCACCTGCTCTTGACAGCCAAAATCCTCTTTAAGAACCCAACCAATACCAGTTAAGATCCCAAGGGATCTTTTTTTTCGGGGGTCTTAGAGTGCTACTAAAATAAAAATAAGAAGACAGAAGAATCAGTAAGGTGCTTGCCTATATTCAAATTGATAATCATTAAAATCATGCAGTAATTGTGAATCACCTAGCTCATCTGAGCTTTTGAGACCAACTTGATATAAGCATCCTTTTTCAGCATAGTAGATAGAGTCATCTAACCATTCTGCCCATTCCCAATTGGGCATTACTAATAACTTTCCTTCCTGATTATAAACAAGATGTTCATCCCAATAACAGCCTTTGCCAACGGGTGAACCCACTTGTTCATGACAAAGCTTTTGTAATGTCCAGTGGTGTGATAATTTTTTCTCAAAGATAGTCTCAGAATTCCACTTTCTCTTTTTAAATCTTTCTACCAGTTCCCAACCCTCTCTTTGCAGTCTATTATAGTAAACATGACAACATTCACCCCCATAATAGTTAGGAGGTTGATAGGTTTCATGTCTTTTTAATTGACTGTTATCAAAGCGTAATTCATCCATCAAACCACTATTTAACCAGTAAGTCTGATCGTCTAAAAATAAGCCACCTCCATACCAAGCATCCCCTTTCGCCCAAAGGGTAATCGCTTTTAGCCAAGGGGTTCGAGCGATCGCTGTCCAAGAGCCTCTCACATCGGAAGTCCATTTACCATTAAGAGCAAAATATATCCAGTATTGACCATAAGGCGAAATATCTGAGCGCCTCTCGTAGATACGCCCCTTAAGCCATTGAGAAACTTCATAAGAGTTAGATGTTCTATCCCAGCCAATGATACAGGTTTGTTTTGAGGGGCCACGTCTAATAATGATTGCCTTGTCACTATGACGGGCAATAAGAACGTGAAGTCTGGCAGGAAAGGGTTTGTCTGTCATTATTACATATTAGTGATTGATATTTTAGTAGCAGATCAATTCCCACCATTCTCGATTTTTTGAGCTATAATCGGGTCAGAACTGAAAAGCCTACTCCTATCTCGCTTACTGACGCACACTCCCTCAATTTTCGGAAAAGTGCGCCTAGTCTGGAGATTTTTTAGTCGTCTCTCAAAATTTAACCGTTCTAGCTGCCCCTTAACACCTATTGGGGGGCAACAGTTTGTTATCCCATTGGCAAGGATGCTTGTCTATTAAAACTCGTAGTCATCATCTTCTGGGGAACGATGATCCGATTGTTCGGGTTCTATGGGAAGAGAATTCAAATAGGCTTGTACCTCTTCTCTGGTTTTAGAAGGTTCTTCTTCAAATTCCTCCTTTTCCCGAAAACGCAAGGGAACTCGTTCTGGCAAATCCATAATGTCAAGTTTACCCTCCGAGAGCATTTCACCCGTACTGTATCCCTGATTACGGTAGTAACTGTACTTACTCATTTTTTTAACTCCTCTCAAATCACTTAATCGATCTCACCTTAACATAGAACACCCATACTATGTCAACCCCCACTGAAATTAAATCCCATAACACCATTACAATTACCCATTTCTGTACCAAAACAGGAAAACTACTACAAGATTATAATTCTGACACCCAAGAGTTTATTCCTTTGACTACCGAGATTCAAAATAGTGTCTTAGGAGCATGGTTTCCTGAGCCAACTTATTATTATGGGGAAGTTTATGATACGTCTAACACAGAAGAGATTTTATTAGGATTTGACGGTACGACCTTACAATTTAGTGATCAAGAGAAGTTTTTATTTGATGGGGACATTAGGAAGGAAGTTTTTTCCAATCTCTCTGATGCTGCTGTCCGTTTCGGCATGATGAAAACCGAATGTAAGGAGATGCGACAGGTAACAGGGAAGTTTTTCATCGTAGATGATGAAGATTTAACAGATCAAGGAGTTTTAGAGGAAATATACGGGGCAGAGGTCACAAAACTCATTCGCCAACAGTTAGGGGACGGGTTTAGTGTGGTATCTCCCACCCTACATGAACAAATGACGGGTAGTAATGAAGAAGGTAATGAAACTAGAAAAAATACTCCTTTCCAGTTTCGCATGGGAGCAGCCCCTCAAGAGGAATTAGAGGGATATTGGGAATCGAAGGGGATGATAGGGACATGGAATCAATTTCCCCAAGAATTATCCGATTTAGGCATTAATGGCATTATCTCGAAATCCTGTATCAAAATTGGCGCAGAACATACCCAAGCAGGACAAACCTATAATTTAACCCTGAATGTGGGAATTAAAGATTTTGCGGGACGTACTCAACAAAAATTGGGGCCACAAGCTGCTAACATCTTGATGGCTAATCAAGAGATTACCGAAGAATTCTTGAAATTAGTTGACCGAGAATTGGCAGAATTAGGGGAAAAACTGGATAATCCCTACGACTTAATCCCAGATTTCCTAGAGTATAACCATGATAAATATCAACAACGGGCAGCCGACCAATATTTTGAGCGCAACAACATGGATGTCACAGCTATCAAATCTTTAGATGACTTAAGCGAAGAGGTGTTAGCTGAAATTGAAACTGAGGCCGAAGCCCTAAGAGAAGTTATTTGAGCAGAAGCAAACAGCGATCGCTCGTTATGAACAGAAGAAGGGAGAAAATGGGGATCAGACTTTCACCTTAGCTTTAGCTGCCAAATATGTAAAAGGCATTGAAGAAAAGCTAAAGA
>JBFRWQ010000616.1:0-3338 GCA_051439665.1 Microcystaceae cyanobacterium
GAATTAGCACACAAAATAGATACAATTATCTGTGATAAAACAGGCACAATCACCCAAGGAAAACCGACTGTTACTAACTATATAACTGTTAAAGGAATTGCTAATAATAATGAAATAGAACTCCTCAGAATGGCCGCTGCTGTAGAAAAAAATTCTGAACATCCTTTAGCAGAAGCAATATTAAATTATGCCCAATCTCAGGGGGTAGAAATGCCCTTAGCTAATGTGAGTGAATTTGAAGCGCTCGCAGGAATGGGTGTACAAGGAAAGGTATCAGGAAAGTGGGTACAAATTGGCACACAAAGATGGATGAGTACCTTAAATATTAATACTGACTCATTAACATCTTATCGTCAACAGTGGGAAACAGAAGCGAAAACCACTGCTTTCATGGCAGTTGATGGGCAAATTGAGGGAATCATTGGTATTGCTGATGCCCTTAAACCTTCCTCATCTGAAGCGCTAACAGCCCTGAAAAAGATGGGATTAGATGTCATTATGTTAACAGGAGACAATCAAAAAACCGCAGAATCAATTGCGTCTGAAATAGGAATCAAAAAAGTATTTGCAGAAGTTCGTCCTGAGCAAAAAGCGAGTATTATTAAAGAGATTCAACAACAAAATAAAATAGTAGCAATGGTAGGAGATGGCATTAATGATGCCCCTGCTTTAGCCCAAGCAGATGTAGGAATTGCTATTGGCACAGGAACAGATGTAGCGATGGCTGCCAGCGATTTAACCCTGATTTCTGGGGATTTAAGAGGGATTGTCACTGCTATTCAATTAAGTAATGCGACGATGAGAAATATTCGTCAAAATCTCTTTTTTGCCTATCTCTATAATGTCTTAAGTATTCCCATTGCTGCTGGAGTTTTATATCCCTTATTCGGTTTATTATTAAATCCAATGTTAGCAGGGGCAGCAATGGCCATGAGTTCAGTTTCCGTCGTCACCAATGCGTTAAGATTACGCAAATTTCAAAGTAGGATGGGCTAGGAACTTCATATAACTTTTAGGACAACTTTATAACCTTTAATTTGTGCTGTAACCCATCACAAGGTCTGAATTTTCATGGCATTGTCAATGAGTCTATGAGTGATCGCACCTTGGTGTTCACTCTTTTATTATTTCTCCCTTGAGTAATCGTAATCGTCTAATATTTATTAGATCCCTGAAGCTTTTGATTAACTTATTGTTACTGAGTTAATGTTAAATTATTTTGTCGGTATTGAGCCATTAAATCAAAATGACTTAGCCATCCTATACCTAGTAGAATTTCTTGAATATTCTCTCCTACATGAATCGGAATCTGGAAAAGAGTTTCATCCATCATAACTGTTCCTAGATAAATTTCAAAAACCGACAAACCTTGAGCCGTTTGCATTGGCTGTTCACGGATAAATGACCAATTTAATTCATGAACATCTTGTTTATTGATAGCGACTAATCCTGTAAACCCAGTATCTAAAAGAGCATCAACTGATAAATATTCGTCTTCAGTTATTAAATCCAACGTAAAATAAAGTTGTCCGATTTCGTTAAAGTAACCATTAATCATATCGTTCCACACGCTCCTGTTTCATTCAGGCAAAATAAGCAATGAATCCGGTGAGGATACTGCTGCCGTGCTTGAAAACTCGCTATTTCTGCATCACTGTCTAGAAAATAATCGCCACTTTCTGGCTCAATAGCAACATACCAACCGTAATGTTTTATCATTAACTTAACATTAATAGTTTCAAAAACAACCCGGCAACGTTGATAAAAGGCTTCTCGTTCTGCGATCTTCTGAGCTTTTTCTGACTCTGACCATTGAATTTCAGGGAATATTCTGCCTCGACGAGGTATTTGCTCTGAGTTAGTTTTCTTCATCATTAATGCTCCTAATTCATAATTCATAATTTATAATTTATAAATTTAGCCACTGAGTTACTGCCCCTGGTACAGGTAACAAAATTAGTAACAAAATAACTAAAGCCACAAACCCTAAAAAGTCCCGTGGACCATTCAGTTCAGTAACATCATTAAGAGCAGGTTGCAGTAATAGAGGAATAAAAAAGAGAAAGACCGTCCATAACCAAAAGATAAAGTCTTGTCGAATAATCGCCAAAACTAACATAAATAAACGGGCAAATTGACCAACGATAATAGCTGTTTTTTGACCAAACATTCCATGAACAATCTGTCCCCCATCTAATGATCCCACTGGCATTAAATTCAGCGCTGTTATCATAATCCCCACATATCCTGCGATCGCTAATGGGTGTAAATCAATCCCTTGACCTGTCGTAAAATCACTCCCTAACATTACTTTACTACAGACCGCTAAGAAGAAGGAAAAACGGGGATCAAGCGCTTGAAAATTAATTAAGGTGGTATTGTCTGGATCAATAGGAACAATTTGTGATAGAGATAACCCTACTAACAAAATGGGTAAAGTAACGACAAATCCTGTTAGGGGACCAGCAATGGCGATATCAAACAATACTTGACGATTAGGGATCGGCGATCGCATTTGGACAAATGCCCCTAATACCCCTAGAAATTGGGGAAAAGGAATAAAATAGGGATACGTTACCTTAATTTTATATTTAATCGCTGCTAAATAATGACCTAACTCATGAATCCCCACAATCGTAACAATTGCCAATCCATAGGGTAATCCTGCCACCATTAAAGAGATATCATTTTGTAAAGTATCACGGGGAATGCCGCTAAAAATTGCCCCCATCCAAGTTGTGGTAAATAGGGTAATGAAGAGGAGTCCTAGAGACAACCCAGGTTGTTTAAGAGACTCTGTTTCTGCTGGTGGTTGAGTTTTCTGTTGAGGATTGGGAATCAGGGCAAAAAAGGGCTGTCCTTGCAGACTTTCTTGGAAGAACACTAAAAAGCGATCGCCAAACACCCCTTCTACATTCTTCTGAATCGTACTGTAGGCTTTTTCTGGGGCTGTTTTCAGTTTTCCTCGGCAGAGAATTGCCTGGGGTCGATAATCTAGATTTTGTAGGTAATAAACCCCCCAAGGGAAACAATCTCGTAAGGATTTCTCTTCTGTTGCTGTAATAGGGCGGACAGGTTTTTCCGCTTCTGGCGGACTAGGGGAGGGGGTTTCCTTTTCTCCCTTAACTTCTTGATCTTCCTTGGTGGGTTGAGGACGACCCGCTTGAATGAGCGACCACTAGACACTAGGGCATAGACTAAAAGGAATAAACATCAAAAGGACAGGCATTTGCTTATCTTCTCCATAAATGAGTACCCATCCTGTCCAAATAAAGGCAGGAGTCATCATAACGACCCAAAGCTGCCAAATGGGTGTTTGCGTCAGAGAAGCAGCGCTG
>JBFRWQ010000617.1:0-7425 GCA_051439665.1 Microcystaceae cyanobacterium
TTAACTGAATTTAAACAAGAACTAAAGAAAATCTACCAAGAGAGACTAATAAAACTCATTCTCTTTGGTTCACAAGCCAGAGGAGATGCAGACGACACCTCTGATATTGATGTTATGGTCATTTTAAAAAGTCCAGTATTTCCCGAACAAGAAATCGTTAACATGGCTGATATCGCTGTCAGCCTCGAACTAAAATATCAGCAAATGCTTTCTCTGCTTCCTATCTCAGAAGAAGACTATTTACACCATAAAACCCCCTTATTAGATAACATTCACCGGGAAGGAATAATAATATGACTCAAACTGAATTCCATCTTAACCAAGCTCATGAGGAGATAAACGCAGCAACTCTTCTTCTCGAAAAAAACTATTATCGTGCTTGTATTTCCCGTTGTTATTATAGTATCTATAATGCCACTCAAGCTTTACTAATATCCAAAAATATCACAACCACAACTCATCGAGGTATTAGACAAAAATTTAATCAAACTTTTATTAGCACAGGTGAATTGCCTCAAGAATTGGCTAAAGCAATGAGAATTACCTATGACTTGCGACAACTCGGAGATTATGATCAAGTAGCAGAAATTACTCAGTCACAAGCAAAAACTGCACTGAATTATGCAAAGTTTTTTTAGAAACAGCCACTAATATGCTAAATGATGATCAATAAAAGCTTAAAATCCAACAATTGATTAACACTACTGGTTTTAAAGGAAAATTTTATTAAAAATATTTTAAATTATCAAAATTAACTAACTATTCATAAACTATCGTAGTGGGCAAAGCCCACCCTACAATCTTATCTAACTTCTAGTATATAAATCACCTGCTTAAATAAATAGACAAAAGAATAATCATATTGATAAACTAGCTTAAGCTTTAAAGATTGAAAAATTGTTTTCCATTCTGTATCTGTTCGATTATTGTGCGGATGTCCTTGAAATTCAAAATTGACTATACTATCAACAGCATAAGTAAAATATTGCTGAATCTTATTGTCATAAATATCTTCAATAATGATTATTTTTTGACCGGCTCTTTTGGCTTCAGTGAGAACAGAAATAATATCAGAGACATGATGTAAAACGGTTAGCAGTAAAACAATATCAAAGGATTTATCTTTAAAAGGAATATTTTTGCCATCATAAACAATAGGTTTAATACGAGGAAAAATACTAAAATTTTCAATATCTACTGGTTGAACTTTTAAGCCTTGTTTTTGAAAGTAATCAGTAACTGTTCCCAGTCCACAGCCTAATTCTAAGATTGAATCTTGATTACTTAAAAATGGTTCTAAGCGCTTAAACTTTTGATGTGCATCCCATTGCCAAAGAGGAAGCATTAACCGAGTTAATAATGGAGTTTTTTTGATGATTTCTAGTCCCATCTTTAAAGTTACTTTTCAATAAAATTATGATCATCAAGCATCAAGCTTAATAACCATTTCCATCCATTATTATAAGGATGAATCTGCCTAACCACTTGTTGCCCTTGATAAATATTATAGCCTTTAGTTGCCCACTGAAATAATGAACCCGTTAAGTTAAAGACCTTTTGATGACCCATATTTTGTAACTTTGCTACAATTAAGGCTGAACGATAGCCGATAGAACAATAGACAACAATAGGACGATCTAACTTTAGCTTTAAGAGACTGTCTAAATTATCAGAAATAGGTTGAGCTTGATAGAGATGACTAATCTGATATTCAGAGTAAGTTCTTGCATCTAATAGTAAAGGGAGCGCTGAGTCAGATTCTTCTAACCATTGATCAAGTTCTTCAACCCTAATATGATGGACATGGGGGAATCGACAGCGAATTAAGAGATTAATTAAAAACCACATTTCATTCTATTTTATCTGATGAATCTTAATTTTAATCAATGGCACGATCTTTTACAGCGCTATGTTAACGACTTAGGACAGGTTAACTATCAAAAATGGAAGACTGAAAATCCGACTCTGCTCAATCAATGGTTAACTGGGTTGACAGAATTGGACTTATACACCTTAGAAACTGAGGAATTATTAGCATTTTGGCTTAATCTTTACAATGCACTGACTATCTCACAAGTGTTAGAGCGCTATCCGATTAAATCTATTTTTCCGAAAGTCTGGGTAATTCCTAATCTAATTGCTTTTCTTGCTTTTTTTCAGCGTCCCTTATGGCGTAATTATAGCCTCAATCAGATTGAACATCAAATCCTCAGAAAACAGTTTAATGAGCCTCGTATTCATTTTGCCTTAGTTTGTGCTTCTGTTGGCTGTCCTTTATTACGGCCTGAAGCTTACACCCCTCAACGCATTCAGCAACAATTATCAGAAGATGTGGAGCGCTTTATCAATAATCCTACTAAAGTCAATTATGTAGCTGAGGAAACCTGTCTTTATCTCAGTCCGATTTTCCGTTGGTATCGTCAAGATTTTCGGAAAGTTTCCCCTTCTATAAAGGAATACCTCCAACCTTATCTAAACATTTCCTTACCTTCTTCTGTTTCAATTCGCTATCTTCCTTATGATTGGAATCTTAATCAATTAGAAAAATGAAGAAGGAAGAAGGAAAAATGAAAAATGAAAAATGAAAAATTAAGAATAAAATCAACGGTATGATCTCCCCACACTTCCCCCTTCTCCCCACACTCCCCACACTTCCCCCTCTCTTCCGAACATTACGATCGCTCTTTACGTCAAAATGGTTAAATAATATAAAATCAATTTCCTCTATATCTAAATTTTTATGGCTATATCACAAGACAAATCAACCATTCTGGTAACTGGTGGAGCAGGTTACATAGGCTCTCATACGGTCCAAACCTTACAAAAAAGCGGCTATGATGTAATGATTCTCGATAACCTGGTCTATGGACATAAAGATATCGTTGAAAATGCCCTTAAAGTCCCCCTAATTGTTGGTGATATTAATGATCGCTCTCTCCTAGATGATATTTTTAACACCTATCCTATTACGGCAGTAATGCACTTTAGTGCCTACATCTTTGTGGGGGAGTCAGTGACTGATCCTGCGAAATACTATCGCAATAATGTGGTAGGAACATTAACCCTACTAGAAGCAATGGTGGCCGCATCGATCAAAAACTTTGTCTTTTCTTCCACCTGTGCGACTTATGGCCTTCCCCAAACCATTCCCCTAACCGAAGATCATCCCCAAAACCCCATTAATCCCTACGGTTGGACTAAATTAATGGTAGAACAGATCCTACAAGATTTTGATCGAGCCTATGGACTAAAATCAGTTATTTTTCGCTATTTTAATGCGTCAGGCGCATCACCAGACGGACTATTAGGGGAAGATCACAATCCCGAAACCCATTTAATTCCTTTAGTATTGCAAACAGCGCTCGGACTACGAGACGCAATTTCTATTTTTGGAACGGACTATGATACGCCCGATGGAACTTGTGTTCGAGACTATATTCATGTGGTAGATTTAGCCCAGGCTCATATTTTAGGCTTAGAATACCTTTTAAAGGGAGGAAATAGTGATAGCTTTAATTTGGGCAATGGTAATGGATTTTCTGTCAAAGAAGTCATTGAAACCGCCAAACAAGTAACGAAAGAAAATATTACAGTCAAAATTAGCGATCGCCGTGCTGGAGATCCTCCCTATTTAGTGGGAAGTAGCGAAAAAGCACAAAAAATATTAGGTTGGCAACCTCAATATAGCGATCTCAAAGATACAATCGCCCATGCTTGGCAATGGCATCAAAAACGTCATGGTTAATCAGAATGTAGAATGTAGAATTACCGCCCCCTCAAGTTGGAGGCTTGAAATCCTTTTTTGGGTCATTAAAAACTGACTGAAGCCTACTGGGATATTTGTCTCGGAGGAGAAACACCTGTTTTGGGGTGCTATTAAATAGCAGGTCATCCCATGATGCCTAAGCTAATGGCTCATCCCTCATGACTTACTCACCCCCTAAAATTCTCACTTTCTCCGAATTTATTGACCGCTTTAGCGACGACCATCGCTATGAACTCATTGATGGAGAATTACGAGACATCGAACCCACAGGACCCCATGAAACTGTTGCTGGCAAGCTGGCGGGTCAACTTTTCACCGAAATTCTCTCCTCTAAGTTACCTTGGGTCATTCCTAAAAATTGTCTCATTAAACCTCCCGCCTCACTTGCAACTGCTTTACGCCCCGATGTCATTGTTCTTGACGAAAAACAACTCAAATATGAACCTCTTCGGCAACGAGAACCTATTATTACTCTCGGTAGTAGCATCAAATTAGTGGTTGAAGTGGTTAGCACTAATTGGCAGGATGACTATGCCCGTAAAGTAGAGGAATATGCACTCCTTGGTATCCCTGAATATTGGATTGTTGATTATCTTGGACTCGGAGGGATTGCTTTTATTGGCAAACCTAAGCAACCTACCTTTACGGTGGCTTATCTCTCTGAAGAACAGTATCGTCACCATCTTTATCGTTTAGGAGACTCTATTTCCTCTTTTTTACTACCTAATCTATCTCTCCGCCTCGATGACATCCTTCCCCGTTAAATCATCTTTTTACTCCTCATAATGCTGTTAAAAATTGCAAAATACAGGAGGATAAAATATGACGTTCATCACATTTTATACCTTAACTCCAAAAGAGCCTATCTAACTTAATCGACAGATTACACTACCAGAAAATTTTAATTTCTGCTATTCTTAAGTAGATGCTAGTACATAAAAGTATTGATTATGAATATCAAAATTATTGTTTGGCAAGAAGAAGAAGTTTGGTGCGCTAAAGTACCAGCCTTGCCTGGTTGTCAAACTTGGGCAGAAAATTATGATGATTTGATGGTGATGGTTAAAGAAGCAATAGAAGGTTGGTTAGAAGTTGCTCATGAGAAAGAATTATCTCCTCAAAAAAATAATCAGCAATTAGTGGAGATTTCTTTATGAAATCCATGTCAGGCAAGAAATTGTGTAAAGTGGTTGAACGATTTGGTTGGAAATTGGCAAGAATTAAAGGAAGTCACCATATCTACACTAAAGAAAATGTTTCTGCAATTGTTGTGATCCCAATACATGGCAATCGAGATTTACCGCTAGGAACATTAAAAGGTATTCTTAAAGATGCAGGATTAAATGAAAATGATCTTTGAGATAAGAAGAGTAATGTTTGAGAGCTAATCTGTAATGAGGTAATAGCAATGCTCGTCGTAGGGGCTTTAGCCCTAATCTTCGCCCTAAAGGGCTTACTACAAAACAATTTTAATGCACCCAATTAGCAGATGTAGGTTGGGTTGAGGCATGAAACCCAACACAAACCAATTCTAACCCACCCAATTAGCTGTGTTAATCTAGTACTGGACTGACACAATTAAAATGAGGCAGTAGATGATAGGTTAATTATTATAATTTTATGGGCAAAGCCCATCCTACAAACATTCACTGTTGTTGGGCTTTAGCCCCTTATACATTGCCCTAAAGGGCTTACTACAAGCCCCATTCCAATACACCCAATTAGCTAAAAAAGTTCACGCTTGTTTGACTCTGAAGTTGCTCAATAACCTTATTAAAAAGCTCCCAGTTATTTTGCTCTAAAATAGCTTGACAAATCTGCTCAATATCTTGATGAAGTAGAGTAATACTTGTATTGCGTTCATTTAATCTTTGACGAATAAGATTGATCTCTTGTGGAGATTGCTGAGACAAAAGATAATGATAAAAGTTGCGCCAAGGCTGCAATAACTGATCAACTTCTTGCCTTTTTTCACTGTTAAGTTCATTTAAAATCAACTCTGAATCCTCTAACCATTGACTAGAAAATTGCTGACTTAATTGTTGGAAAAAATGGCTATAACTAAAACGACTATTAAATAAAAACTGTAGGGTAAGGCTTAGTAATTCTTCTCCTTCCACCAGTGGTAAGTTATCAAAGCCAAGTTTGTTAATCATAATCGTGCGATAAAATTGGCTATAATAATCTGAGAAGGTATCTAATACTTTCTCCATCTCATTAATAGGAATCCAATTCGATAAAGGACTCTGTAATAAATGGAGATTTTCTTGACAAACACTAGGTTGATTTCGATAACTATAACGGCCTTTTTGGTCAAAGGGAGCAGCCGTAAAATAGGGATTATAATAATCAATAAAACGATAGGGTCCATAGTCGAAACTTTCCCCTGTAATTGACATATTATCAGTATTCAGAACCCCATGACAAAATCCTGCAGCCATCCATTGAGCAGCTAAATATGCCCATCTTTCCACTAATTCTGCATAAAATTGAATATATTGATCCTCTTGTCCCCATAAATGAGAATAGTAATATTTTATCACATGATCTAATAAGATTTTAATTAAATCAGGACGATCATAGTAACTTAATCGTTCAAACGAGCCAAAACGAAGATGGGAATGACTAAGTCGTATCATCATTGCTCCTCCATGTTCCCCATCGTCTCTTGATATAGTTTCCCCTGTTTCAAATAAGCAAAAACAGCGAGAGGTAGGAACACCTAAACGATGTAACATTTCTGCTGCTAAGACTTCCCTGATTCCCCCTTTTACAGTGAGTTTCCCATCCCCACTTTGAGAAAAAGGAGTCTTACCCGATCCCTTTGTCCCCAAATCATATAAGCGCTCATCTTGTCCTCGAATTTGACCATATAAAAAGCCCCTTCCATCTCCTAAATAGGGATTATATTGTCCAAATTGATGTCCATGATATTTTAAAGCTAAACAAGAATGATCACTGTCAAATCGACCTAAAAAATCAATCAAGTGCTCATCTTCGACTTGCTGTGAATTTAATCCTAACTGAGACAATAAATCATCATTACGAAAGCGTAATTGCAAGTCAGGAAATTGATCGGGTTGGACAATTTCATAAAAATCATCTCCTAAAGATTGTAAAGGAAATTCATAAGCTAAATTCACAAAAGGATTGGTCATAAGCAAGACAAACTTAATAATTTTTCGCTTGATGGGTTTCTACATCAAATTCAAAGCGCTTTTTATGATGAGTTTCGCCATAAAGATTAAACGTCACTAAGGGTTCATCTCCCACTGCTTCGATACAATGAATCGCATCTTGGGTAAAACTAATAATGTCCCCTGGTTGCAAAGTAATCTCCGCTGTTTGACTTAGTTTATCAGGGTAAACAGTATCTTCAGTCTTTGTCCATAGGGTATTTTTTTCTGCACCTTTAATAATTCCTACAATTCCCCATGTACCATGATTATGTACCGTTGAGGTTTCCCCTGGCTTCATAATGACCGTTTGTACTGTAAAAGGAAAGCCAATTTCATCATACAGATTCAATACCCCTGTTCCCGTTCCTTGATCAATTTCGGGAATTTGCGATTGAACCCAGTAAGAATTCAACATTAATTTACGCACTAAAATATGCAGTTGTAAAAGATTAGCTTCATCAACAATATTTTCTTCTTCTA
>JBFRWQ010000618.1:0-8614 GCA_051439665.1 Microcystaceae cyanobacterium
AAAGAAGCGTGTCAAAAAACAGGTATTGTATTTAAACAAGTCTGGCAAAGAGAAATGGGGACAAAAACATTATCAGAGAAATTTGACCCCAAAGAAAGCGCTTTTTTAGTTGAATCTCTCTATCAAAAAGCGATAACACCAGAAATGTTGCAGTCTCGCCAAGCAAATAATCAATATTGCTTTACAGTACATAATGTGCAAAAACGATTTACTTGGTTGTCTTCCGACGGAAAACGGTCAATTTGTTGCTTTCAGGCCAATAGCGCTGAGGATATACGCATTGCCTTACGTCAAGTCCAAAGACCTTTTAATAAGCTCTGTAAAGCTTATCTATTTTCTAATTTTAGAACATGATATTATAACCATACAAGAAGCAGTTAAATACATTGTAGATTGATTTAAAAGATATAAAAAACCAATAAAAATACATTTATTTATGACTACTAAGAAAATAATTGCAGTCATCACTTAGAATTTGACTTTGGACAAAATGCAACAACTGCTTAATTTGTGATCATTGTTGTTAGACTTTAGCCCCTAGTTACCACTCTCTACTAAAACAGGACTTAGTATAAACTTAATCCACCATTCATAATTCATAATTCATAATTCATAATTTCTCTAACCATAGCAACTTTACCGTAGCGAGAATCAATTTCCAAACCTCGTATTTCAACAGTACGCTCTAGACTTTTCAACTGATAAATAACCGTTTCATTAGGTAAGAGAGACAAACATTGAGCAAAAATCTCCAAGCGCTCTGATTGAGGAATAAACTGTTCCTCCCCTATCTTCAAAATATGTTGATTAAGAAAAGCGAGTTCCCCCATATTGTTAATAATAGCAGCAGCAGTCGCAAGCTGATCACACCATCTAACCGCTAAAAACCATTTAGCATCACTCAATCGATTATAAATCTTATCAGGCTTCGGATGAGGCCAAACCTTATAGCCCGACTCAACCGCCATGATAGTACCACCCAAAAAACCAAACATCGTCATAGTGTGATTCCTCGATTCCCAGCAAAATATATCACTTCCTCCATAGTATTAACAATTCTCCCTACTTTTACATTAAATTTGAAATGACTTAAGCTTCATTTCCTAATCTTAAACCCCCTAAAAGTGCCTCCATTCTAAGTGAAATTAACTAAGTATATTCACTTAGCTTGATCAACGTGATCAAAATCATTGTTGAAAATATTAAAAGACCATTAAAGTGTTAAACTGAAACAAATATTTTTTAATCTGTATGTTAAGTAACTCCATTGAATCACAACACCTCTTAGCTATTGACTCTCCTTATTACAATCAAGTCATTTCTTTGAAAGAAGATTCCTATTCCATTGGAAGGCAAGAGAACAATACAATTATCATTAATTCGGACAAACTATCTCGAAAACACGCTACTCTTGTCAAACAATACGAAAAGAATCATCATAAGCCCTATTTCCTACTGTTAGATGGAGATGAAACAGGCATTCGCAGTACCAATGGCATTTGGGTGAATGGACTCAAGTGTATCAAGCGCATCTTAAAGCATGGGGATATTATTGATTTAAGTGATGAGATTAAAGCGACTTACTATATTGTTCAATCTTGTGTGAATTCCCCTGCTAAACCTATTTTTTCTTCATCTTTACCTTCTCATCCGGTTAAGCCATCATCTACACTCATTGATTATCAGCAAACTCAGATGATTGATCTACCTTCGTCTGAGTCTTCAAGCTGTCAACATGAGCAATTAGCCTCGATTGTTGAACTGAGTCCTAATCCCATTCTCGAACTTGATTGGCAAGGAAATCTAACCTACCAGAATTCGGCAGCCCGTCTTCAGTTCCCCGATCTAACGAGTTTAAAACAAAACCATCCCTTACTCTGTCAATTACGATCTCAATCTCAAAATCCTAACGGAAATTTAGTGATTCGAGAAATTAAGGTCAATCAACAGATTGTGGAACAGCATATTCATTATTTACCAGATCGTCAATTAATTAGGATTTATCTTTTTGATATTACCCAAAGAAAGCAAGCTGAAGAACATTTACACTATCAAGCCTTTTATGACTCACTCACAGGCTTACCTAATCGAGCCTTATTTAAAGAACACTTATCCCTCGCTTTAAATAATGCTCAACGAGGTCACTATCCAATGGCTATTTTCTTTTTGGACCTTGACCGCTTTAAAGCGATTAATGATATTTTTGGTCATAGCGTTGGGGATGAAAGCTTAAAATTATTTGCTCAACGTTTGCAAACTAAATTAAGAGCAGGGGATGTTCTCTCACGATGGGGAGGAGATGAATTTACCCTACTTTTACCTCGTCTCAATCAAGCAGATGAACCTGCCAAAATAGCTCAAAGAATTTTGCAAAGCCTAACTGAACCTTTTCGACTCAGTGAGCAAGAATTCTATCTCAAAACCAGTATGGGAATTGCCCTTTATCCCCAAGATGGAGAAACCGCAGAAACCTTAATTAAAAATGCAGATTCAGCGCTTTATCGTAGTAAAGAACAGGGAGATAATCATTATCAATTCTATCGTCCTAGTATGACCGTTGAAACGTCAGAGCGCTTTCAGCTAGAAACACTACTTTATCAAGCGATAGAGCGTGAAGAGCTACAGCTTTACTATCAACCTCAAATTAATATCCGAACGGGTGACATTCAAGGAATGGAAGCGCTAATTCGCTGGCAACATCCCAAATTGGGTTTAATCTCTCCCGATAAGTTTATTCCTATTGCTGAAAAAACAGGGCTAATTCTAACGATTGATGAGTGGGTTTTACGAACGGCTTGTCAGCAAAATAAAGCTTGGCAACAAGCAGGTTTTTCACCGATGAAAGTCGCAGTTAATCTATCAGCCCGACAGTTTCAGCAACCCCATTTACCTCAATTAGTGGCGCAATTATTAAAAGAAACCCAACTTGATCCCCATTTTCTGGAAATAGAAGTAACTGAAACTGCCTTAGTAGAAAATATTGAACTTGCCCGTCATAATCTCAAACAGTTAAGGCAACTAGGAACCCAAATTGCAATGGATGATTTTGGCACAGGCTATTCCTCTTTGAGCTACTTAAAGGAATTTCCTTTTCATACCTTAAAAATTGATGCAGAATTTGTCAAAAATTTACGAGAAAATTCTCAGGAGATAGGCATCATTTCAGTTATTATGATGTTAGGAGAAGTGCTAAACTTAAAGGTTATAGTTGAAGGTGTGGAAACATCAGAACAGATGGAACTTTTAAAACAGCTTCAATGTGAAGAAATGCAAGGATACTTATTTTGTCGTCCTCTCAATCTTCAACAAACTATTCAATTTCTAGCTAAACAAACTTGATTTTGGTGAGAGAAGTATTCCCCAAAGCCCAATCTTTTTATCCTTAAATTAACTTAGGAGAAAACCATCGATGAAATTTCCTACTGCTACTGCTACCGCTACTGCTACTATTACTACTTATTATTTACGCATCGAAGATTCAAACAGTCACAAAAACATTCCCTTAGAACAAGAGATTTACTCAATTGGTCGAAATCCCGAAAGTACTATTGTCATTGATTCTCCACAAGCTTCTCGTCATCATGCCACTTTAGTACGTCGTCAAAACCCGAAGACTAAGCGTTATTCTTATTGGATTATAGATGGCAATCTTGATGGAAACCGAAGTTATAATGGATTGTATATTAATGGAAACTCTTGTTTAGTACAAGAATTAAAAAATGGGGACTTAATCAATTTTGGTTGCGGGGTGAATGCCAGCTATCATGTGATGAAAAAATCCTCAGATAAGGAAATAATAGAGCAGAATAGCAATTCAATTAACCTAGCTCCTACGTTCATTCTAGACGATGCACCAAGAGAGCAGAATAGCAATTCAATTAACCTGGCTTCTACTTTCATTCTAGACGATGCACCTGCTATTACAGAGCTTGAGTTAAATGCTTATGATACTCTAGAATCTCTAAGCTTTAACGATCCCCTTACCCATTTACCTAATCCTACCCTATTTAGAGAACATTTTTCCCTAGCGCTCGCCAATGCTGAAAGACAAAACTATTCGATGGCGTTAATTTATCTTGATTTACCTGATTTTCCTCAACTCCATCAAGATAAGGGCAATGATTTTACTAATCAATTGCTGCAAAACGTGGTTCAAGAATTAAATACTTGTCTGCGTGCAACAGACATTGTTTCTCGTTGGGCGCAAAGCGAATTTCTGATTTTGTTGTCCCAACTTAATCAGCCTGCTGATAGTGACTTAGTTAAGCAAAGAATTCTCAAAACCTTACAAAAACCCTTAACGGTTCAAAAAGAGCGACTTTCTCTTCATTTTAAGATGGGAATGGCACTTTATCCCAAAGAAGGAACAACTTTAACTGATTTAGAAAATAAAGCCAAAGCAGAGGCGGTTTCTCGTTGTTTGATTCTTTTGACTAGCTCTGCTGAAATTGAGCCGATTACTCCACCTCCAGTGTTGAAAAAAGTAGAATCTAGCCTTTTCGATGCGTTAGAACAACAAGAACTTGCTTTATACTATCAGCCTCAAATCAATCAGACAACAGGAGAAATAGTGGCCATGGAAGGGCTGCTACGTTGGCATCATCCTCGACAGGGGCTAGTTACTCCCCATCGTTTTATCAACGCTGTCGAGCAAACGGATGCTATGTTACCCCTGTGTCAGTGGATTTTGAAAACGGCTTGTCAACAAAATCGTCAATGGCAGAATCTGGGACTTGAACCCCTCAGAATTAGCGTGAATCTTTCCTATCGACAGCTAGAACAGGCTAATTTTCCCTATCTAGTTGCTAAAATCCTTGACAAAATAGGACTTGACCCCCAATGGCTAGAATTAGAAATTAGTGAGAAGACTTTACTGACAAATACTACCTTGGTTAGTTCTTCTTTGGCGCAGTTGAATAATATGGGTATCAGTTTAGCTCTAGACGATTTTGGCACGGGATATTCTTCACTTACCCATCTGCTTCAATTTCCTTTTAAACGGCTGAAAATTGCTCAAGCTTGTGTTCAGCAACTACCAGATAATCCTGATACTTTTCGTCTTATTTCCTCAATCATTGCTGCTACTAAGTCCCTAGATTTGACCTTAGTGGCTGAAGGGGTAGAAACGCCAGAACAATTAGAGTTACTAAAACAATTAGCTTGTGAGGAAATTCAAGGATTTCTGGTCAGCCGTCCTTTAAGGACTAAACAGGCCACCTATTTCCTGAAAACTTACCACAGATAACACTAGAGTATGTAATAAATTCCACGTTATAATTAGAGGGTGGTAGAAAAGCCCATTGTTGTTTATGTGGAAAAAATTATGGCTTATTTATGTGACTTAGGGAATGGTCAAAAGATTTATTTAGACAATCAAGGTAATCAAACCATTGTTACTTCTGTTAGCCAAAGTTCTGGGCAACAACAACAGTCTAGTAATCAATTTACCACAGGAACTTGGTCTTCCCTACCACAAGTTTATCAATTTCCCAATGGTATGCTTATTAAACTGACGACGGCTCAGGGGGAGTATAATCTGCAAATTCAGGGTAGTAATATGGTGATCAACCAAGGATTGATTGATGTGGGAAATGCTCAAACAGTTCCCCTGCAACAAGCGCCAGAAACGGCTTCTAATCTACCACCGATGGAACCCATGCAGCCCTTAGAACCAATGAAACCGATGCAACCCATGACAATGGGCAATATGTCGATGAATATGCAGCCAATGGCAATGAAAATGGGCAATATGTCCCTGAAAATGGGAGAAACTCCCCAAATGGGTCGGCGCTTTTGCAGTCAATGTGGTTCACCCGTAAAGGAGAGTGATAAATTTTGCTCAAGTTGTGGTCATCGCTTAGATTAGCTAATTACTGTTCCTTTTTGTCTTTTTTACGCCAAATCCAGAGGAAATTTGTTACCATACTCCATCCTACTGACACGCAGGTGGCTAGGAGTGCAGAGATATAAATATTAAGATTAAGATTATCCCCAATCATAATTTCACCAAATAACCGATTGAGTAAAGGAGGGAAAATATATTCACCACAGATAACCCAGAGAATCATACTGCTAAAATTGGCAATATGATATTCCCAGCAGCGCTTGAAACTAGGGCGAGAATAGCCAAATACCCAATAGTCATTGGCAAAGTAACGGAGTAAAGTGGCAATTTCTGCGGATAAAATGTAAGAAAGCAGTCCATTTAGGCCGATAACTTCTCTTAAAACCCCTAAGACTGGTAAATTTAGCCCAGTAAAAAAGAGGCCAACAATCCACCAGCGTACCATTTTAGAATTGAAAAAAGATTTGATAGAGAAAGCTTGTTTATCCACTGAGCATTGATAGGCAAAATGAAGATCATTACTGACCTTATCTTATACTCTATATGTTTGTCAAAGCATTGTAGATAGATAGATAGTTAGTTATATATAGATGGGAAATTCAACACTTATATTATTAATCTTCATCCTACAGGGTGATAGGAGATTATGACTGTGTTTGGATAAAATAGAGTAGAGATCGCATAATCATCGTACAATAGACCAATCATCAAGACTAGGAAAAATACTTATGAACAGACAAAATAATTTTTATTGGATAAATATCATCTGTTTAGCTATTAATGTTCTATTTTCTCAACCCATCTTAGCACAATCGATTATTCCTGCTCAAGACGGAACGGGAACAATAGTCAATAAACAAGGAAATGAGATAACCATTACAGGGGGAAGCTTATCAGGAGATGGGACTAATTTATTTCATAGTTTAGAACAATTAGGTCTTTCTCAGGAGCAAATCGCTACCTTTCTCTCTAATCCTCAAATTCAAAACATTTTAACCCGTGTGGTGGGAGGAGATCCCTCAGTGATCGATGGATTGCTTCAGGTAACTGGTGGCCATTCTAATCTATTTATTATGAATCCAGCAGGGGTATTATTTGGTACAAATGCTCGAATTGATGTGCCATCCGATTTTGTGGTGACAACTGCAACAGGGATTGGTTTTGGTAATGATCGTTGGTTTAATGTAGTGGGGACTAATGATTACACCAGTTTAATCGGAAATCCGTCCCAATTTGTTTTTGATATATCACAATCTGGCTCTATTGTCAATAGCGGGAAGTTAGAAGTTGGGGAAGGAAACAGCTTAAGCTTAATTGGGGGAAATGTTGTTAATACAGGGACTTTAAGCGCACCTAGTGGCAATATTACCATTGCAGCTATTGACGGAACGAATTTATTACGAATAACATCAAATAATAGCTTAGTAAGCTTGGTAGTAGAAGTTCCTCAAAATCGTCAGGAGATGAGTGTAGGAATCAAAACAACTGATTTAGCTACTTTATTAACGATTGGAGGAGAAGATCCTAATTTAGTGGCTAATTTATCTAATAATCAGGGAAATAGTATTATTTCGGGTCAAGTTGAGGCAAATTCCTTAACTAATGGAGGGAATATTACAGTCGTCGGAAATAGGGTGGAGGTGACAGGAGGAAGAATCAATGCCATTGGAGATCATAACGGTGGGAAGATTAGAATAGGTGGGGATGTCATGGGAAATGGTGAGATTCCGACTGCTGAGGTAACGGTAATTGACTCAGCGACTGTTATTAATGCAAGTAGTCAACAGGAGGGGATGGGAGGAGAGGTGATTATTTTTGGGAATGATAGCACAACCTTTGAAGGGATAGTTAGTGCGAGGGGGGGAGTATTAGAAGGAGATGGTGGTTTTGTCGAAATTTCTGGTAAAAATAATTTAATTGCACCGAATGTTTTAAGAAGGGTTGATATTTCTGCATCGAATGGCCAAGCAGGAGAATTATTACTTGATCCCAATAATATTATAATTCAAAGTAGCATAGGAAGTCCTATTGATGACAATGTTATCAATAGTACACCATTAAGAGCGCTCGATATTAATTCATTTTTAGCAAATCAAGGTAATTTAACCATTACAACGACAGGAGATAAGGGGGAAATCGGCAATATTATTCAGGAATCAGGAGCTAATATTCTTTGGAATTCAGAAAATCAGTTAACCTTAAATGCTGACAATAATATCGAACTAAATGCCTTAATTACATCAATAGGCTCAGGATCTTTAATACTAAATGCTGAAAATAATATCAACCTTAACTCTAACAGCAATATTACCTTAGTAACAGGAGATTTAACTCTAAATTCTGGCAATAATATTACAATCGATAGCTTTATTCAAACCAATAGTAAATTAACAATTAATAATCAGGGAGTAACGACAATTAATCAACCAGTGAATGTCCAAAGTATTGAAACAGATGCAGAAGGAACGACACAAATTAACGCTAACATTACAACAAGTGGAGGATCTCAAACTTATCAAGATCAAGTTGTGATTGGTGATTCAATCAATCTGACAACAACTGGCGATCTTACCTTTAATAATACTGTTAATTCTGAAATCAATGAGAATAATAATTTATCAATTACTTTTGTCTCAACAAACCAACCTATATCTAATCGTCGCTCACAACTAACTGTTAAAGAAGCAGTGGGAAATATCCAACCTTTGGGAGAAATACTTGTCCTTAGTAATGGAAGCGCTACTTTTGAACAATCAATATCTAATGTAG
>JBFRWQ010000619.1:0-3266 GCA_051439665.1 Microcystaceae cyanobacterium
GCTGATTGCTCCCCCGTCTGGTTTGGGTTAGCATCGATGATCCGAACGATATATTGACCTTGATCTACATTTGTGAAGTTATATTCCCCATTGACCGTGTCCACTACGTACTCTGGGGTCAAGTCACCGTCACCATCTTGTCGAAAGAGTGCCACTTGCCAAGTTTCTTGCAGTAGGGCATCATCTCCACCTAGAGAATTATCGCCACCGTCTAAAAAAATTGATCCTGATAAGCTTGCCATAGTAATTTATACTCCGTGTAGTTAAGATAGATAAGTTGACAAAAAACATAGCAAAAATTAAGGATTCAGGGGATTTTAAAGAGGTTTGGCTGCATTTAGGAATTAGATTTTCCTAACTCGCCTTGCCCTAATTCAAGATGTGGATGGGCATTTCCACAGAGCCACAGTGTTTTGTACTCAGTCCTACTTAAGTGCCTTACTAAATGCCTTACTTAGGTTTTGTACTTAGATATACCGTTTAACTCAGTAACTCCATCTAAGCAGATCCCGAAGAGAAATGTCAAGGAAAATTTCAAGTTATGTAAACTAATTTGGGTAATTTCAGTGTATCCACTGTATTTTATATTTGCTTTACATTGAGTTTCTCTATTATTCAGTATTTTTACGGTTGTATGATCACGCAAAATTGTCTATGGTTAAGTGTTCAGTCTTTGTCAGTGATTTCTAGCAAAACAGATTATTGCTGAAAAACGAAAAAGAGACTATCAAGTTATTGGTAGTCTCCTGTGAATAATTGATGAATTCTTCGGTCTGAATTCCAGTTAATCTAGATAGACAAGATATAATCCTCAACCTCAGCTACAGTGACATCATAGATGTCAACCAAATTATCTCCATTCACTTTCACACGGGTGAATCCATCTCTGTTTTTGAGAATAACATCGTTTTCGCTAGTAATGCCTAAAGAATTGTAATCAAGTTCAACCAAGTCCTCACCAAGGGTAAAACCTTGAATTTTGTCTGGTTTGTTGCCTAATTGAGTGAAACGAAATAGGTCTGCTACTCCGTCTTGTCCCCATAAAGTTTCTTTCCGTCCTAGATCAACAGGTTCAATAACGTTAGGTACAGGAGAAGTAAGAGGATCATTTCCTTCGATTCCATTACCTATACTTGGATTCGTAAGAGGATCGCTTTCTTCAATCCCGTTGGTTATGCTTTGAGCGGTGGGGAAACTACTGACAAGGACAGTTTGATCATCAGGATTACTGGTCACTGTTTCTCCAAAAACCTCACCATTGGCTTCGGCAATATTGGTTTGTTGTTCTTCCATTGCCCCTGCACAATGTTCAAAGCGAACATTATTAAAGTTAATTTTGGGACTGATGAAATGGGAACAACCCTGTCCATTATTGATTTTTAACTCAGTATTTCCTTTGTCAAAATTCAAAAGCTTGTTAGGATTATCAGTTCCATCAGCTAAGTCATCACGACTAAACTCAATTAAGTCGTAGAAGCCAACTCCGTTAAGGACGGTATCGTTGAAGCTAAAGGTTGTATCGCCACTGTCAAGCGCTTCCCCATGATTACGACCTCCATTACCATCGTTGTAATCATTCGCTTTAACAAAAATAGCGCCTAATCCGTTGGTTCGACCACTGGGAGATGTAGCATTTTTATTGCCAAGAATGCCATCGCCAATCACGATTGTTGATTGATTTAAGACTAGGTTACTATCGCCAAGGATACGGAAAATAGCGAAAGTTCCTTTTTCACTTTCAATGACCCAGTTAGAGTTTTTTAGTTCAAAATCACTGTTACCACCATCAATCTTGATATCAATGACTGCAATACCATCATTATTGGTATCGTATTGGTCAACATTTAACTCAAAGTAATCCTCATCCTCAATTCCACCAAAATCTGGTAATCCATTGTTTCCTGTTAAGGTTGTTTCAGGCGCTAAGTTAGTAACATAATTCTCAAAATTATCCAATTGAGCCCGCAGCGCTGCCATTGCATTAGTATCAGTTGACACCCCATTGGAAGGCATCTTCTTACCTTCTCCAGTGGTATCAAAACCATTACCCTTACCATCAGAGAAGTATTCTGAGTTAGAAACGCTACTATTTGGGTTGTTACTTGCTGCGACTACACCCCTTTGAGCATATAATTCAACATTACTCATATCGAATTTAGCATTAGGACTGGTAAGCGCTACATCTCCTGTCCAAGAAACCCCTTCACCAACTTGAGCCGCACCTGGCAAGTAATCGGGGCCGATATTGCCACTTTGTGCGCTGTGTTTATTATCTACATTGACCCATTGACTTCCCGCATTATTACGGAAGACATCATCAAGGTCAAAGTCAACATTGTCATTAATTTCATCAGAAAGAACGATGATATTTGCGCCTAAGTCCCCATTTTGAACATTAACTGCTTTAGCATTGCTATTGCTAGTTGTTCCAATCAGGAGATACTTATCCATTTCAGTGGTGGAAACAGGGAAACGTCCCAAACTTTCTGGATTGATAAACTCGGCTGTCTTGGTGTATTCAAAAAGCCATGTTTCGCCCACATCTAAGATGCCATTGTTATTGGTATCACCAGAGACATATCCGTTAGCAAAGTCTAAGGTTACGTCATCATTGGGATCACCAGGGGTTGCATCATCATCAACCACTGTTATATTGTTGAGGGCAACCTGTCCTGTATTCTCGACAAAGTAACCATAGGTGATAGTACTTCCTAATGAGAAGGTGGCTTCTGTGTCACTGAATTCACCAGAGATGGGGTCTTTGACTTTCTTGTCAATTGTCAGACTAGGTATTAGTTTTACTAAGCCCGCATCTATTGTGTCGTCAAATTGCCCACTGCTGAGGGTCACTGTTGCTGTTTTACCCGTGGTGGGGTCTGCATCACTATCTAATGCGTCGTTTCCTACATCCTGAATCGTAAAGTCATAGCCATCAGGTGTCACAAATTCTACTTGATATTCTCCTGGCAGTAAATCAGTGAAGGAATAAGACCCATCGGCTTCGGTCAGGGTGGTAATCTCTTGACCATTACCGTCTAATACTGCATTGCCATTGCCATCTAGTAGATTAACAACTACACCACCAATCCCTGCTTCTCCTGCATCTTGGATGCCATTCTTATTACTATCTTCAAAAACGAAGTTTCCTAATCCTGCTAATTTAATTAACCCTCCATCAAAGGTTAAATCATCTTCGCTGCCCACACCAGACACTTCAATTTCAAATACCCCATCTTCTGAGTTGAAAATTACATCACTATCTAGGC